>NZ_JBHVEG010000224.1:0-8849 GCF_042802395.1 Promicromonospora sp. NPDC057488 | reverse complement strand
CCCCGGAGGGAGCGCGGCCCTTCTCACGAGCTACGTCAGAGCGGCACGACTGCTTCCGCCTGCGGACCCTTGGGACCCTGCGTGATCTCGAACTCGACCCGCTGGGCCTCCTCGAGAGACCGGTACCCGTTGGACTGGATTGCGGAGTAGTGCACGAAGACGTCGGCGCCGCCGCCGTCCTGGGCGATGAACCCGTAGCCCTTTTCCGCGTTGAACCACTTCACAGAACCCTGCGCCATGCTGTCCTTCGACCTTCCGTCCGGGATCCGACGGCGAGCCCGTTGCCCGCCCCCGTGCCGCAATGCTTTCCCGACTTGCTCACGACACGCCGGACGTGGCCTTGGTACGTCACTGCAACGTGCGCCAGTGTGGCATGGACCACTCAAATGTGCCATGGAACACGCACATTTCTGCCGCAGCTATGACACACCGGGCCGCGAACTCACCGGGAACCCCGGCTCACTCGCCGTTCTGCTGTGCGAGGAATCGCTCGAACTCCGCGCCGAGCTCGTCGGCGCTCGGGATCGGCGTGGTCTCCGCGAGCAGGCTCGGGCGGCCGATGGAGCGGGCGAACGCGTCGTACTGCTCCTCCAGCGCCTTGACCACGGCGGCGATCTCGGACGACTCCGCGACCTGCTTCTCCACCTCGATCTTGGCGTCGGTCGCGGCCTCCTCGAGGCCGCCGATCGCCAGGTCCAGCCCGGTCGCGCGCTCGATGTGCTGCAGCCCGACGACCGTGGCCGGCGGGTACTGCGACTGCGCGAGGTAGTGCGGCACGTGCACGGTGAAACCGAGCGCGTCGTGCCCCGCCTCGCCCAGGCGGTACTCCAGGAGCGCGGCCAGCGAGCCCGGCACCTTCACGCTGCCGAACCACGAGGTGTAGTCGTCGACCAGGCCCGGCCGGGTCGCGTGCGCCGTCAGCGACAGCGGGCGGGTGTGCGGCAGCCCCATCGGGATGCCCTGCACGCCCACCACGAGGCTCACGTTGAAGCGCTCCACGAGCTGGGTCAGCGCCGCGACGACGCGCTCCCACTGCAGGTCCGGCTCCGAGCCGTGCAGCAGCAGGAACCCGGTGCCCTCGGCGTCGGTCAGGTGGTCGACGGCGAGGTGGGGGGCCTGGTAGTCGGCCCACCGGTCGGAGTCGAACGTCATGGTCACCCGCTTGGAGCGGTAGTCCAGCAGCTGGTCCACGTCGAACGTCACCAGACGCTCCACGCGGAACTCGTCGATCAGGTGCTCGACGGCGAGGTCGCCCGCGCTGCCGGCGTCCACGAAACCGCGGACGGCGTGCAGCATCACGGGTCCGTCGGAGCTGCCGGGCACGCTGCGACCCAGCGTGCGCTCCACCGCTGCCTCGTCGACGTCGTAGATGCCCTGGGGGTCAAGCACGTGCGCTCCCTCGCTCGTCGGAGTACTGCCGATCACCCGATCCGAAAGGGTGTCTGCTCTGGTCCAACGCAGCGGGGGCCGGGTGTCTTCCCGTTACGCCCTGAGCGTCGTGAGGAAACGTGCGGAGGCTCGGCTCAGCGGCCGGGCAGGCGCACCACGGAGACGAAGAAGTCGTCGATCTGGCGCACCACGTCGATGAACCGGTCGAAGTCGACCGGCTTGGTCACGTACGCGTTGGCGTGCAGCGAGTACGAGCCGACGACGTCCTCCTGGGCGTCCGACGTGGTCAGCACGACCACCGGGATGTGCCGCAGCATGGGGTCGCCCTTGGCGACGGCCAGCACCTCGAGCCCGTCCATCTTGGGCAGGTTGAGGTCCAGGAGCACCAGGTCGGGGGTCGGCGCCTGGGCGTACTGCCCCTGCTTGCGCAGGAACTCCAGCGCGCTCACGCCGTCACCCACCACGGAGACGTTGTTCGGGACGCGATGGTCCTCGAAGGCCTCCCGCGTCATCAGGACGTCGCCCGGGTCGTCCTCCACGAGGAGGATCTCCATCACCTTCTGACCGCTCACGTTGACCACCCGGCCCGTACCTGTCCCATGATGTCGGCATCGCCGGGCCCCCTCGTCGCGGCCCGCCGTCGGCCCTGGTCAGGCCGCCTCATTGAAGCGTAGTCGACTGCGCCCGTTCGGTCGAAAGGCGCCCCGTGCCGGGCTGGCCCTGCCGCCGGGCCAGCGTGAACCGCACGATGGTGCCGCCGCCGTCGGCCGGCTCGATCCAGATCCGGCCCTTGTGGTACTCGACGATGCGTTTGACCAGCGAGAGGCCGATCCCGGTGCCCGCGTACTGCTCGCGCGAGTGCAGCCGCTGGAAGATGACGAACACCCGCTCGGCGTACTGGGCGTCGATGCCGATGCCGTTGTCGACCACCGAGATCTCCCAGTGCGCACGCATGCTGCGCACCTCGATCCGCACGCTCGGCGGCCGGTCGGGGTCCCGGAACTTGAGCGAGTTGCCGATCAGGTTGACGAAGATCTGCTGGAGCAGCGCGCGCTCGCCGTGCACCACGGGCATCGGGTCGTGCACGATCTCGGCGTCCGCGGCCGCGATCCGCTCGGACAGCTCCGCGAGCGCCGCTGTCAGCACGCCCTCCAGCTCGACGTCCTCGCGCGGCACGCCCGTGCGGCCCACGCGCGAGAAGCTCAGCAGGTCCTGGATGAGCCGCTGCATGCGCTTGGCGCCGTCCACGGCGAACTCGATGTACTGGTCGGCGCGCTCGTCGAGCGAGCCGCCGTACCGCTTCTGCAGGAGCTGCGTGAAGCTGGCCACCTTGCGCAGCGGCTCCTGGAGGTCGTGCGAGGCCACGTAGGCGAACTGCTCCAGGTCGCGGTTGGACCGCTCGAGCTCGCGCGCCTGCTCGCTGAGCAGCGTGTGCGCGTTCTCGACCTCCTGGTGCGACAGCCGGATCTCCTCCACCTGGTGCACCAGCTCGCGGCGCATGGTCTCCACGTGCATGGCCAGCAGGGCGACCTCGCCCGTGCCGGCGGGCCGGATCTCCCGCCCGAGCACCCCGCTGCTCACCACGCGGACGGCGGCCGTGAGCTCCGTGAGCGGCCGGATCACCCACGACTCCAGGGCGAGCCACATCATGGTGCCCATCAGCACGACCACGAGCACGAGCGTCGCCACGGCGCCCAGCAGCAGCCGCTCCCAGACGGCCCGGGTGTCCACGACCTCGTCCCGCTGCGCGCTCAGCTCGGCCAGGTACCGGGAGACGGCGTCGTTGGCGGCCTCGTACAGCGTGTCGCCCCGGGAGATCGGCGGTGCGGTGCTCAGCAGCTCCATCTGGCAGGCCATCTGGCCGGCCGGCGCCGACTCGACGGCCGCGACCACGGGCTCGGCGTACTCGTCGAACCAGGCGTCGGTGCGCCGCACGGCCTCCTCGTAGGCCTGGAGCACCTCGGCGTCCGAGGCCAGCGCCCGGCGCTCGACGTCGGCCAGGAGCATGATGCGGCCGCTCGCCCCGACGGCGCGGGTCCAGGGCTCGAGCGCGGCCTCGTCGCAGGTGGCGCGGTAGGCGCTCACCGACGCGTCGGCGTCGGCGAGCGCCACGGAGGCCCTCTCGCCGTCGACCAGGGCGCGGTAGTAGGGACCGTCGGCACGTGCGTCCAGGCCGCGGGACTGGACCAGGGCGAGCACCGCGACGGCGAGCGCCAGCACGAGCATGGCCGCGACGGCGCCGAGCAGGCGGGCGAGGCGGCGGCGCATCGACACACCGGTGAACCGGTGCTCGTCCGGCACTAGCGTCATGCCCGCGACCACTCCACCGAGTCGGCCAGGGTCGAGGTGCGCTCCCCCGGTTCGGTGGCGCCGGCGCCGGCCCAGCCGACGAACAGCAGCGCGGCGTCGTCGACCAGGGGGCCGCCGTGCAGGGCGCGCACGCGGCGCAGCACGCGGGTGACGACCTCGTCGGTGCCCTGGTCCATCTCGTGCTCGACGACGCTGCGCAGGCCGTGGGCGCCGAGGCGCGGCATGCGCCCGTGGGCGCTGGGCGGGAGGATCGGCGTGCCCTCGGGGTCGGCGCCGACGGCCGCCTCGACGAGCCCGTCGGTGTAGAGCACGGCGGTCCACACCTCGGGCAGGTGTACGCGGTGGGCGGTCCAGCTGCCCTCGACGGGGATGCCCAGGGCGCGGCCGCGGTCGGAGGACGGCAGCTCCTCGCACTGGTGGGTCACGGGCGTGGTCTGGCCGGCGGGCGTCTGCGGCACCACGAGCAGGGGCGGCAGGTGCCCGGCGAGGTAGACGTCCATGTGCGAGCGGTCGGGCGAGATCACGGCCTGGCAGATGGTGACGAACACCTCGGGCCGGCCGCGTTCGGCCAGGAGGACCCGTTCGAGCAGCGGCAGCACGTCGTCGGCGGGGGTGTCGGCCAGCACGAGGGTGCGCCAGGCGGTGCGCATCGCGGCCCCGAGCGCGGCCTCGTCCGGGCCGTGCCCGGCGACGTCGCCGATGACGGTGACCAGGGTGCCGTCGGGGCGCTCCACCGTGTCGAAGAAGTCGCCGCCGAGCAGGCCGTTGCCGCCGGGCAGGTAGCCGACCATGACGGAGACCCGCTCGTCGGTGACGAGCTCCTTGGGCAGCAGGGCGCGCTCCAGACGGGTGGTCTCGGCGGCGCGCACCTCGCTGCGGAACAGCGCGATCTGCTGGGCGGCCGAGCGCCGGCGGAGCGTGGCGTAGCGCAGGCAGCGGGCCAGCCCGTCGCCGTCCACCTCGCCCTTGACCAGGTAGTCGTCGGCGCCGTTGGCGACGGCGGCCGAGCCCAGGTCGTGCGCAGTGTTCCCGGTGAGCACCACGACGGCGGGCTGCACCGGGAGCACCTCGATGCCGGACATGACGCGGCGCAGGGCGCCCAGCCCCTCGGCGTCGGGCAGGCCCAGGTCGAGCAGCAGGCAGTCCACGGCGACCATGGACAGGATGTTGAGGGCCTCGTCGACGGAGCGGGCGCGGTGCAGGTCCGCGCGCAGGTCGGACTCCACGTCGGCGTCGGCCAGGAGCTCGCTCACGAGGAAGGCGTCGGCGTCGTCGTCCTCGACGAGCAGGACCGAGATCGGACCGTCGAGCCGGGCCAGGCGCGCCTCGGGGCCGGGCCCGCCTGAGGGCCTCGCAGAACCCGCTCCGCCCGGTGCCATGGCGGCGATCCTATCCAGCGTGACGAGGCCCTGTCAGCGGACAGGCCGACGGGTGAGCAATAATGGTCGGCCGGTTGATTACGACCGGACAGATCTTGCTGGTGGAACACGGGAGACTCGCTGGTGAAACACGGAGGTAGGGCGTGACGGGAATCGCGGGCGAACTGGCCCACGAGCAAGCAGTCGTCGACACGATGTACGTCCGCTTGGACACCCTGCGCGGCACCACCGCGAACCGGCTGCGGAACGTGCGCCTGGAGGGCGCCTCCGGGACGCACCAGAACCGGAGCGAGCGTGACGCGTTCGCGACCATGTACGAGGACCGGGCCGCGCAGCTCGACGCGGTCGAGGACCGCCTGGTCTTCGGCCGGCTCGACCTGTCGGACGGAGCGACGAGGTACGTGGGCCGCATCGGCCTGACGGACGCCGAGCACCGCTCGATGCTCACGGACTGGCGCGCGCCGGCCGCGGAGGCGTTCTACCGGGCCACGGCGCTGCACCCGGGCGACGTCCGGCGGCGTCGGCACCTGGTGACCAAGGGCCGCGCGGTGACCGGCCTGGAGGACGAGGTGCTGGACCTCGAGGCCGAGATCGACGCCGACGCGCTGTCCGGCGAGGGCGCGCTGCTGGCGGCGATGGCCCAGGGCCGCACGGGCCGGATGACGGACATCGTCGCGACCATCCAGGCCGAGCAGGACCGCATCATCCGCTCCGACCTCACCGGGGCGCTCGTCGTCCAGGGCGGGCCGGGCACGGGCAAGACGGCGGTGGCGCTGCACCGCGCCGCCTACCTCCTGTACGCGCACCGGCGCCTGCTGGAGCGCTCCGGCGTGCTCGTGGTGGGCCCCTCCAGCGCGTTCCTGCGGTACATCGACCAGGTACTGCCCTCCCTCGGCGAGACCGGCGTGGTGTCCACCACGATCGGCAGCCTGCTGCCGGGGATCCGGGCGACCGGGGTCGACGAGGGCCAGGTGGCCCGGCTCAAGGGCCTGCTGCTGTGGCGCAAGGTGATCCGCCGGGCCGTGCGGGCGCGCGAGCGCGTGCCTCGGCACCCGGTCGAGGTGCGGGTCGAGGGGCACGACTTCGTGATCCACCCCCGCGACGTCGCCGACGCGATCGCCCGCGCCCGCCGCACCCACAAGCCGCACAACCTGGCGCGCGCGTCGTTCGTGCGCGACATGCTCGGGCGGCTGGCCGACCAGTACCGCGACTTCGACGGCACCCCGCTGTCGTCCGAGGACCGGGCCTCGGTGGTCGAGGACCTGCGCTCCGACCGCGACGTCCGCGTGGCGCTCAACATCGCGTGGCTGCCGATCACGCCCGAGCGGCTCGTCTCCGACCTGTACGCCAAGCCGCACCGGCTGGCCGAGGCCGCGCCGGAGCTGTCCGAGCGCGAGCGGCGCCTGCTGGCGCGCGAGCCGGGCGCGCCGTGGACCGAGTCGGACGTGCCGATCCTGGACGAGGCGTACGAGCTGCTGGGCGAGGACGACTCCCTCGCGCGGGCCGAGGCCCAGCTCCGCGAGGCCGAGCAGGCGCGGGAGGTCGAGTACGCGCGCAACGTGCTCTCCACCACGGGCGCGGGCGGCGGCCTGGTCGACGCCGAGACCCTCGCGTCCCGCTTCGCGGCGACCGGCCCGTCGCTGACGACGGCGGAGCGCGCCGCCGCCGACCGGTCCTGGACCTACGGCCACGTGGTGGTCGACGAGGCGCAGGAGCTGTCCCCGATGGCCTGGCGGGCGCTGGTGCGCCGCGTGCCGACGCGGTCGATGACCATCGTCGGCGACGTCGCCCAGACCTCGTCGGCGGCCGGCGCCCGCAGCTGGGACCGCATGCTCACCCCGCTGCTGCGCGACGGCTGGCGCCTGTCGGAGCTCACCGTCTCCTACCGCACGCCGGCCACCGTGGCCGACACCGCCCAGCGGGTCGCGCGGGCGGCCCGGCTGCCCGTCTCCGACCTGCGGGCGGCGCGCGACGTCGAGGGCTCCCTCGACGCGGCCCGCACCGCGCCGGGACCGGACGGGGTGCCGGACGACGCCGCCGTGGTCGCCGAGGCCGTGGGCCTGGTCAAGGAGTTCGTGGGGCCCGACGCCGGCCGCGTGGCCGTCGTCGCGCCGCCGGCCCACGTGGCGCGGTTGGCCGACGCCGTGGCCGGGGCGCTGGCCGACGCCGTCGGCGCGGAGGAGGCCGCCCGGCTCGCGGCCCAGCGCCCGGAGGACGCGCAGGTGACCGTGCTCAGCCCGCGCGAGACCAAGGGCCTGGAGTTCGACGCCGTCGTGCTGGTGGAGCCGGCCGCGATCGCGGAGGGCGCCGGCGGGACCAGCGACCTCTACGTGGCGATGACCCGGCCGACGCAGCGCCTCGTGGTGCTGCACGCCCGCGACCTGCCCGAGGGGTTCTGACCGCGGGGCCCCGTCCACCTGCCGTCCCAGCAGGCGGGACGTGGGCCCCATCCGTTTGTCGCTCGCCCGCACCCTGGCGCACCATGGGTGCGTGCAGCGAGCCCTTCTCCTCGAGAACGTCCACCCCACCTCCGTCCCGATCCTCGAGTCGGCCGGGTACGAGGTCGACTACCGCAAGGGAGCCCTCGACGAGGACGAGCTGATCGCCGCCCTCGACGGCGTGCAGCTCCTCGGGATCCGGTCCAAGACCGAGGTCACCGCGCGGGTGCTGGCCGAGTCCGACAGCCTGGTCGGCGTGGGTGCCTTCAGCATCGGCACCAACCAGATCAACCTGACGGCGGCCGCCCACCGCGGCGTCGCGGTGTTCAACGCGCCGTTCTCCAACACGCGCTCCGTGGTGGAGCTGGCGATCGCGGAGATCATCTCCCTGACCCGCCGCATGACCGAGCGCGACCGCGCCCTGCACTCCGGCGTGTGGGACAAGTCGGCGGACGGCTCGCACGAGGTGCGCGGCCGCACCCTCGGCATCGTGGGCTACGGCAACATCGGCTCGCAGCTCTCCGTGCTCGCCGAGAACCTCGGCATGTCCGTCGTCTTCTTCGACACCGCCGAGAAGCTGGCGCTGGGCAACGCGCGCCGCGTCGAGACCCTCGACGAGCTCCTGGAGACCGCGGACATCGTCACGCTGCACGTGGACGGCCGCTCCGGCAACGCCGGCCTGTTCGGCGAGAAGCAGTTCGACCGCATGAAGCCGGGCGCGATCTTCCTCAACCTGTGCCGCGGGTTCGTGGTCGACGTCGACGCGCTGGCCGAGCGCATCACCTCGGGGCACCTGTCGGGTGCCGCCGTCGACGTCTTCCCGCAGGAGCCCAAGAAGCGCGGCGACGCCTTCGAGTCGGTGCTCCGCGGCCTGCCGAACGTGATCCTCACCCCGCACGTGGGCGGCTCCACCGAGGAGGCGCAGGAGGCGATCGGCCAGTTCGTGGCCAAGAAGCTGAGCGACTACGTGACGACCGGGTCGACGATGCTCAGCGTCAACCTGCCGAACCTGCAGCTCGAGCACACGGGCGTGGGCCGCATCAAGCTGCTGCACCGCAACGTGCCGGGCGTGCTGGCCACCGTGAACCAGATCTTCGCGGACCACGGCGCCAACATCGAGGGCCAGATGCTCGCGACGCGCGGCGACATCGGCTACGTGGTCACCGACATCTCGGACGTGACCGAGCGGGGTGCGTCCAAGAAGCTCCAGGCGCTGGACGCGACCATCCGCCTGCGGATCCGCGACGCCTTCGAGCGCCCCGAGTTCCCGCCGGGGCCGGCGGCGCGCTGACCTGCCCGTCGCTGGTCGAGCTTGTCGAGACCGGTCTCGACA
>NZ_JBHVEG010000223.1:0-8890 GCF_042802395.1 Promicromonospora sp. NPDC057488 | reverse complement strand
GAACGTGTCAGAAGCTCAGATCACCCGGGTGATCTGAGCGTCTGACAATTCCGGACCTTCTAGACGACGGCGCCGGGGCCGTCGTCGTCCGGGTCGCGCTGGTGCGGCATGCGCCAGATCAGCACGCCGAGGCCGGCGACGAACAGGCCGAGCCCGATCTGCCCGGCCAGCGGCGGGATCGAGACGGCCGGCACCGCCGCCGAGACGATCATGCCGATCACCGCGAGCACGGGGATGCCCACCACGAAGCTCCACGCCATCGTGAGCAGCGGGTCGCGGGACAGCAGCGCGGGCGGCTCCGGCGGCGTGAAGTGCGAGTCCGCCTCCTCCTCCGCCTCGGCCTCGGGCGACAGCGGCCAGTCGCGCGGGCCCGAGGGCTGGTCCGGGCGCGTCCGCCCCGGCTCCGCGTCGGCACCTGCCGCGCCGCTCGCGCCGTCGGCCTCCGTGCCGCTCGTGGTCCAGTCGCCGGCGGCCCAGCCGCCGTCGCTCCAGCCCCCGACCTGACGGCCGTCCTTCCGGTCGCCCCCGGCCTGCTCACCACCGGCGGGACCGCGAGCGCCGTCGTCGGCGCTGCCCTCGTCATCGGACCGTGATGTCTGAGAGGATGCGGCGGACTTCTCCGTGCCGCCGGTCTCGCCGTCGGCCCGGGATACGTCCATGTCGCCGAGCGTGGCGACGATGTCGGCCCAGCGCGAGGCCACGTCGTCGTCGCCCAGCTCGCGTGGGGTGTCGCCGGGCACGTCGTCGTCGCGGTCGTCGGTGTTCGATGCGGCCATGGGCACACTCTATTGTCGTCGGGGGGCCCGCGGGGGCGGGTCTTGAGGAGGAATCTTGTTCTACTGGGTGATGAGGAACGTGCTGGTCGGCCCGCTGCTGCGCCTCGCGTACCAGCCGTGGGTCGTCGGCGCCAGGAACGTGCCGCGCAGCGGCGCCGCCATCGTGGCCAGCAACCACCTCGCGGTGATCGACTCGTTCATCCTGCCGCTGCTGATCAAGCGTCGCGTGACGTTCCTCGGCAAGTCCGACTACTTCACGGGCAAGGGCCTCAAGGGCAAGATCGTGGCCTGGTTCATGACCGGTATTGGTGTCATCCCCGTGGACCGTTCCGGGGGTGCCGCCAGCGAGGCCGCGCTGCGCACCGGCCTGCGCGTGCTGCGCGAGGGCAGCCTGTTCGGCATCTACCCGGAGGGCACCCGCAGCCCCGACGGCCGCCTGTACAAGGCGAAGAC
This sequence comes from Promicromonospora sp. NPDC057488, assembly GCF_042802395.1. Lineage (NCBI taxonomy): Bacteria > Bacillati > Actinomycetota > Actinomycetes > Micrococcales > Promicromonosporaceae > Promicromonospora > Promicromonospora sp. NPDC057488. The sequence goes on along the minus strand of NZ_JBHVEG010000223.1, from coordinate 7,661 downwards.
CGGCGTGGCGCGGATGGCGCTCGAGTCGGGTGCGCCGGTCATCCCCGTCGCCATGGTCGACACCGACGTCGCCCAGCCGGTGGGCCGCACCGTGCCCGCGTTCATGCCGCTCGGCGCCGTGATCGGCGAGCCCCTGGACTTCAGCCGGTACAAGGGCATGGAGACCGACAAGTTCGTGCTGCGCGCCGTGGCCGACGAGATCGAGTACGCGATCCTGTCGCTGTCCGGCCAGGAGTACGTGGACGCGTACGCGGCCAGCGCCAAGGAGCGCGCGGCCCGTGGCGAGCCCGCGATCCCGACGGCCGAGGAGGGTCCCGGCGGCCTCCCCTTGCCGGAGGTCGAGAAGCCGCGGCGCCCGCAGCGGTAGCTTGCGGAGCCCGCCGGCCCGCCGCCTAGCGGGCCGGCGCCGCGCTCGACGCCCGCACCACGAGGCTCGTGGCGAGCTCGGTGCGCAGGGTGTGCCCGCTGGCCGTGCGGGCCCGGTGCACGAGGTCGACGGCGGTGGCGCCCATCTCGGTCAGGGGCTGGCGCACGGTGGTCAGCGCCGGGTCGATCCAGGGCGCGATCGGCAGGTCGTCGAAGCCGACGAGCGAGACGTCGCGGGGCACGACGAAGCCCTCCTCGCGCAGCGCGCGCAGCGCCCCGAGCGCGGTGTCGTCGCTGCTGGCGAAGATCGCGGTGGGCGGGTCGTCCAGGCCCATCAGCCGCTGCGCGCCCTCGTAGCCCGAGGTGACGCCGTAGGCACCCACGTAGACCAGGTCGTCGTCGGTGGTCAGGCCCGCGCGGATCATGGCGGCGCGATAGCCCGCGAGCCGCGCGATGGCGTTGTCCTGCTCCAGCGCGCCGGTGATCGTGGCGATGCGCGTGTGGCCGAGCGACAGGAGGTGCGCCGTGGCCTCCAGCCCGCCCTGGAAGTTGGTGGCGCCGACGCTGAGCATCCCCTCCGGCGGCCGCTGCCGCGGGTCGACGACGACGAGCGGCGTGCCGGTCTGCTCCAGGGCGCGCCGCGCCTCGGCGTCGGGCACCGCGACGATGCTGACCAGGCCGTCGGTGCCGCGCTCCAGCGCGTGCCGCACCCAGGAGCTGCAGTCGTCGGGGTCGGGCTCGACGGCGAGGACGACGTCCAGCCCGAGCCGGCGGGCGCCCGCGACGGCGCCGCGGACCACGGCCTCGGACCAGGTGCCTTCGAAGTCGACGATGCGCACGTCGATCATGCCGGTGGGCTTGGCCGCCGGCGGGCGGACCACGTAGCCGTGCCGCTCCAGCACCTCGGTGACCCGGGCGCGCGTCTTGCCGGCCACGTCGGGGCGGGTGTTGAGCACCTTGGAGACCGTCGGGACCGAGACGCCCGCCTCGGCCGCCACGACGGCGAGCGGGATGTGCGGCTGGTCGGTTGCCATGGGTCCTCCGTCGGACGTCTTTCCGAAACCTGTTTCCGAAATCAGGATGGTAGCCCATCGCGCGGCTCGCCTCCGCAACATCGCTGGACGGCGTTGGGAGACCGGGGCAACTGGCGCGATACCGCGCCACCAACCAGCCGCCAGGCTGCCACCAGGCTGGTTGACACCGCACCGCGCCCCGTCTAACCTCCCGTGGTCTTTCCGAGATTCGCCTTCGAAATTTCGGAAACAGATCAACAAGGGAGTGATCGTGAACAGGACACCTCGCCTCGCCGCAGCGGCGACGGCGTCGACCCTCACGCTGGCCCTCGCCCTGACCGGGTGCGGCCGCAGCGACGAGGCCGGCACCACGGCAGACAGCGCCAGCAGCATCTCGGACGGACCCGCCAGCGGCACCGTCGAGGTCTGGGCGATGGGCACGGAGGGCGAGCTGCTGCCCGAGCTCGCCGAGCAGTTCGAGGCCGACAACCCCGACGTGACGGTGAACGTGACGCCGGTGCCGTGGGAGTCGTCCACCGAGAAGATCAACACGGCCATCGCCACGGGCGAGGTGCCCGACGTCATGCAGGTCGGCACCACGCTGATGAGCGGGTTCGTCGGGCTGGACGGCCTGGCGCCGACGCCCGAGGACATCGACTCGTCGGCGTTCTTCCCGGGCGCCTGGGAGACCACGGAGGTCGACGGCACCTCGTACGGAGTGCCCTGGTACGTCGAGTCGCGCGTGCTCTACTACCGCACCGACCTCGCCGAGGAGGCCGGCGTCGAGGCGCCCGAGGACTGGGCGGGCCTGACGGACTTCGCGGCCGGGCTGCAGGACGCCGGGGCCGAGAACGGCATCGCGCTGCAGACCCGTGGCAACTCGACCGCGCTGATGTACTTCCCGTTCTACTGGCAGGCGGGCGGCGAGATCCTGGACGACGCCGGCGAGTTCACGCTCGACAACGACGCCCAGGTCAAGGCGCTGGAGTACTACTCCTCGTTCATGCGCGACGGGCTCGCCCCGCCGGTGCTCGTCGAGGACGAGAAGGTGCAGAACTTCATCGACGGCAAGCTCGGCTCGTTCGTCTCGGGCCCGTGGGAACGCGCGAACCTGCTGACCACCGCGGGCGACGACTTCGCCGACAAGTTCGGCGTGGTGCCGCTGCCCGCCGACGAGGCCACCGCGTCGTTCATCGGCGGCTCCAACCTCGCCGTCCTGGCGGACGCCGCCAACCCCGACGCCGCGTGGAAGTTCGTCCAGTTCGCCACCGACCCCGCCGTCCAGGTGGACTGGTTCGGCATCTCGAACGACCTGCCGGCCGTGCAGGCCTCGTGGGAGGACCCGGCGCTGGCCGACGACGACGCCTTGGCCGTCTACCAGGGCGTGCTGGAGACCGCGCGCTCGACCCCCGCGATCCCGACGTGGTCCGAGATCGAGCACGAGCTCGACCTGATCATCGAGCAGACCATCGCGGGCGACCTGACGCCGGAGGAGGCCGCCGCCAAGATGCAGGAAGCGGCCACCTCCATCGGGACGGGTCTGGACTGACCCGTGGCCGTCTCCGCACGCCGCCGCCGCACGGGCCTCGCCGCCTGGGGGTTCGCGCTGCCCTTCACGATCCTCTTCGCCGTGTTCATGCTGGTCCCGGTGGCGTCCTCGCTGTACATGGCGTTCACCGACATGCAGGGCAAGGACCTGAGGACGCCCTGGGCCGTGAACTTCGTGGGGTTCGACAACTTCGCGGCCGTCCTGGCCGACCCGAAGTTCCAGCAGGCCGCCGGCAACACGCTCTACTTCGTCGGGGTGGCCATGCCGCTCACGCTCGGTATCGCGCTGCTGCTGGCGGTCCTGCTGAACTCGGGCCTGACCTGGTTCCGGTCCGTGTTCCGCGTCGGCTTCTACGCGCCGGTCGTGACGTCGATCGTCGCGGTGGCGGTGGTGTGGAGGTTCCTCCTGCAGCCCGACTTCGGGCTCGTGAACTCGGGCCTCGGCCTGTTCGGGATCGAGGGGCCGCGCTGGCTCACCGACGAGGTCTGGGCCATGCCGTCGCTGATCATGATGGCCACCTGGCGCAACGTCGGGTACTCCATGGTGATCCTGCTCGCCGGGCTGCAGGGCATCCCGAAGGACCTGTACGAGGCCTCGGCCATCGACGGCGCCGGCGCCGTGCGCCAGTTCCGGTCGATCACGGTGCCGCTGCTGCGGCCCACCCTGCTGTTCTGCGCGGTCATCACCGGTATCGGCTACCTGCAGTTCTTCGAGGAGCCGTTCGTCATGACGCAGGGCGGGCCGCTCGGGGCCACCAACTCCGTGGCCTACGAGATCTTCAACCAGTTCGGGTTCGGGAACTACGGCCTCTCGGCCGCGATGAGCTACGTGCTGTTCATTGCCATCGTGATCCTGTCCTACCTCCAGTTCCGCCTGCTCAGGACGGAGAAGTGATGACTGTCCTCACCGAGCGGCCCGGCACCCGCCGCGGCGCGCCGCAGGGGTCCGCCCCGCGCCGGGCCGCGACCCGCCGCTTCACCCCGCGCGCGATCCTGCTCAACGTCGTGCTCCTGCTGGGCCTCGCGGCCTCGTTCGGGCCGCTCCTGTGGATGATCGTCTCCTCGGTCAAGCCCGAGGGCGAGATCCGGCAGTTCCCGCCCACCCTGCTGCCCGAGCAGTTCACCTGGTCCAACTACACCGAGCTGTTCGCGACGCTCGACTTTCCCCGGTTCTTCGCGAACTCGGTGGTCGTGGCGCTGGTCGTCACGGTCGGGTCGGTCCTGTTCAGCGCGATGGTCGGCTACGCCCTGGCCAAGCTCGACTTCCCCGGCCGCCGCGTGCTGTTCCTGCTGATCATGGGCACGCTCATGGTCCCGGGCATGGTCACGTTCGTGCCGCTGTTCGTGCTCGTGGCCAACCTGGACCTGATCAACACCTACGCGGCGCTGATCCTGCCGTTCCTGGCGGCGCCGTTCGGCGTGTTCCTCATGCGGCAGTTCATGCTCGACATCCCGGACGAGCTGCTCGACGCCGCACGCGTCGACGGCGCGGGCGAGTTCCGCACGTTCTTCGCCGTCGTGCTGCCGCAGACCAAGCCCGCGCTGGCGACGCTCGGCATCCTGACGTTCCTCGGGTCCTGGAACAACTTCCTGTGGCCCCTGGTCGCCGTGCAGTCGGCCGACAAGTACACGCTGCCCGTGGCCCTGGCCCTGTACTCCACGGGGCAGAACACCGTGCAGTACGGCCTGCTCGTGGCGGGCGCGACCGTCATCGTGCTGCCGATCCTCATCGTCTTCCTGGCCCTGCAGCGGCACATCGTGCAGGGCATCGCGACCACCGGTCTCAAGTAACCGCAGCACGCCCAGCCCCACCGCACGCCAGCACTACCACGCCAGCCGCACGACCCGAGGAGTTTTCCCGTGACCGAACAGATCACGCTGCCCACCGCGCCCGAGTTCCTCTGGGGCGCCTCGACCGCCGCGCACCAGATCGAGGGCGGCAACACCAACAGCGACTGGTGGGCCAAGGAGCACGTCGCCGGGTCGCTGTGCGCGGAGAGCTCCGGCGACGCCGTCGACAGCTACCACCGCTACGGCGAGGACATCGCGCTGCTGGCGGCGGCCGGCCTGAACGCGTACCGGTTCTCGATCGAGTGGGCGCGCATCGAGCCGGCGCAGGGCGAGTTCTCGCGGGCGCAGCTCGACCACTACCGGCGGATGATCGACACCTGCCTGGAGGCGGGCGTGACGCCGATGGTCACGCTGCTGCACTTCACGCTCCCCCGCTGGTTCGCGGAGCGCGGCGGCTGGTTCGCGCCCGATGCCGTCGACCTGTTCAGCCGGTACGTCGAGACGGTCAGCCAGATCCTGGGCGACGTCGGCCACGTCGTGACCATCAACGAGCCCAACATCACCTCGATGATGCTCGGCGCGAGCCGCCGCACCAACCTCGACGCCGCCGGGCTCGCCGCCCCGGACCAGGGCGCCTCCGAGATCCAGGCGACGGCCCACCGGCGCGCCGTCGACATCCTGCACGGCCTGGGGCACGTCAAGGCCGGCTGGACCATCGCCAACCAGGTGTTCCAGGCGGCGCCCGGCGCCGAGGAGGCCCGCGACGCCTACGCCTACCCGCGCGAGGACTTCTTCCTGGAGGTCGCGCGCGGCGACGACTTCGTGGGCGTGCAGAGCTACCTGCGCACCATCATCGGGGCCGACGGCGAGCCCATCCCCTTCGGCGACGACGTCGAGAAGACGCTGACCGGCTGGGAGTACTACCCGCAGGCGCTCGGCGAGGCGCTGGAGTACACCCACAAGATCACCGGCGGCGTGCCGATGATCGTCACCGAGAACGGCATGGCCACGGCCGACGACTCCCGCCGCATCGACTACACCACCGGCGCGCTGGAGGGCATGGCGAACGCCATCGCCGCGGGCTGCCAGGTGGACGGCTACCTGCACTGGTCGCTGCTGGACAACTACGAGTGGATGAGCGGGTTCCGGCCCACGTTCGGCCTGATCGCCGTGGACCGCACCACCTTCGTGCGCACGCCCAAGCCGAGCCTCGCGTGGCTCGGCCAGGTCGCGCGCACGGGGCTGCTCGCCCGCTGACGCGCCACCTCTCAGCACTTCCCTGTCACCACTGCACCTGTCATCAACTACGACGACGTAGGAGACACACCATGAGCAGGATCCGCACCACGCTCGCGACGGGTGCCGTCGCCGCCCTGGCGTTCGCCGCACTGCCGGCGAGCGCCACGGGGGCGACGTCGGCCCCGGACGCCGCAGCGCAGAGCACTTCCGGCACGACCACTTCAGGCAAGGACCGCCGTCAGCTCCAGGCCTGGGCCGCGGACACCTGGCGCTCGTTCGAGGCCATGGTCGACGAGGAGACGGGCCTGCCCGACGACAACATCGGCGGGGACCTGGACCCCGCCAGCCGCGGCGGATACACGTCGCCCACCAACATCGGCGCCTATCTGTGGAGCACGGTGGTGGCCCGGGACACGGGCCTGATCGACCGCCGCGAGGCCCGCGAGCGCCTGGCGACCACGCTGGACACCGTGGCCGGGCTGGAGAAGCACGAGCCGAGCGGCATGTTCTACAACTGGTACGACCCGGCCACGGGCGCCAAGCTCCTGACGTTCCCCACGAGCGGCGACCCGATCAAGCCGTTCCTGTCCAGCGTGGACAACGGCTGGCTCGCGACGGGCCTCCTGCTGACGGCGCGCGCGGAGCCGTCGCTGGCCCGCGCCGCGGACGCCGTCCGCGAGGACATGGACTTCGGCTGCTACTACGACCCGGCGCAGAACCAGATCCGGGGCGGGTTCTGGGACGTCGACCCGCAGGAGACCGCGCCCGTCGCGGGCGACTACTGCGAGATGGGCGCCGACGTCTGGTACACGGGCCACCACTACGGCGCGTTCAACACGGAGCCGCGCATCGCGTCCTACCTCGGTATCGCCGAGGGGCAGATCCCGGCGGAGCACTACTTCGGCACGTACCGCACGTTCCCCGACACGTGCGACTGGTCGTGGACCGAGACGCGCCCGGTCGGCCAGTGGGCCGAGCACCTGGGCGTTCCCGTGTTCGAGGGCGCGCTGCCGTACCGCGGCATGCGCGTGGTGCCGACCTGGGGCGGCAGCATGTTCGAGGCGCTCATGGTGCCGCTGTTCGTGCCCGAGGAGACGTGGGGCCCGCGCTCGTGGGGCCGCAACCACCCGCTGTACGTGCAGGGTCAGATCGAGCACGGCCTGCGCGAGGCGGACTACGGGTACTGGGGCTTCTCGCCGTCCAACAATCCGGCCGGCGGGTACCGCGAGTACGGCGTGGACCAGCTCGGGCTGGACGGGCCGGGCTACACCTCCGACCAGGAGCGCACGACCGTCGACCAGCCCTACGAGGGCTGCCGCGAGGGCTCACCGGCGCCCACGGAGTACGGCGACGGCGTGGTGACGCCGCACGCGTCGTTCCTCGCCCTGCGCTACGCGCACGGTGACGCGATGGCCAACCTGCGCAACATCGCCGAGGACTTCGACGCGTACGGCCCGGGCGGCTTCTACGACGCCGTGGCGGTGCGCAGCGGCCAGGTCTCCCAGCGTTACCTGTCGCTGGACCAGGGCATGATCATGGCCGCGCTCGGCAACGAGCTGGCCGACGACGCCGTCCGCCGCTACGTCTCCCGTGGCGACCTGGAGCGCGAGGTGCGCCCGCTGATGGCCATGGAGACGTTCGCCGTCGGCCGCGACTAGCACCCCCGACGTGTCAGACGCTCAGGTCCCCCGGGGGACCTGAGCG
>NZ_JBHVEG010000222.1:0-9014 GCF_042802395.1 Promicromonospora sp. NPDC057488 | reverse complement strand
GCCTGATCAGGTGTCCCGCCCACAGTTCTACCTCGCCAGAGTTCTATCTCGCCGGTGTTCTACTTCGGCGTGGTCGCTCCCGCGGCCTCCAGGTCCAGGAGCCACAGCGTCCGGGCCTGCCCGACGGCGCCCACCGCGGGCACCTCGGTGACGGGGTCGCCGGCCAGTGCCGCCGCCACGCGGTCCGCCTTCTCGGCGCCGGCCGCGACGACCCACACCTCGCGGGCGGACCGGATGGCGTCGAACGTGAGCGAGACCCGCTCCGGCGGGGGCTTGGGCGAGCCGTGCACGCCCGTCGTCGTGCCCTGCGCCGCCAGGCCCTCGTGGCCGGGGAACAGGGACGCGACGTGGCCGTCGGGGCCCATGCCGAGCAGCAGCACGTCGAACGCCGGGACGGCCGCGGCCGCTCCCTGCGCGTGCTCCGCCAGGAGCGCCGCGTAGGCCGCGGCGCCCTCCTCGGGCGTCGCGACCGACGTCGGACCCGGCATGGCGTGGACGTTGGCCGCGGGGAGCCCGTGCTCGGCGACGAGGCCGTCGAGCAGCGCCTCGCGCGCCTGCGTCTCGTTGCGGTCCGGGTCGCCGTCCGGCAGGAACCGCTCGTCGCCCCACCACAGGTGCACGCCCGACCAGTCCACGGCCGGCACCAGCGGGCTCGCGGCGACCGCCGCGAGCGTCGCGATGCCGACCGTGCCGCCCGTGAGGACGACGTGGACGGGGGAGCGGACCGACTGCACGTCCAGGACGCGCGTCAGCAGCCGCGCGGCGGCGGCCTGCGCCAGCACCTCCTTGTCGGGGTGCACGACGACGAGCCGCACGCCGGGCGCCTCGGTCATCAGGCCGCCGTCCGGTCGGTGACGTGCCCCAGACCCCGCGTGAGGACCTCCTCGAAGACCTCGTCCGGGTCGAGCCGGCGCAGCTCCTCGATCAGGGCCTCGTTGAGCGCCCGGATCGGCAGCGCGATCCGGCGTGCGGGCTTGCCCGGCTGCGTGATCGTGACGATCCGGCCGTCCGGGCGGTCCAGCACGATGGGCCCGCTCTTGCGCTCCAGGACCACGCGGGTGATCGCGTCGTCGCTGGCGGTGCGCACGACCTCGGCCGGGCAGTTCAGCCGGGCGCCGAGCCAGGCCGCGAGCAGGTCGAGCGACGTGTGCCGCTTCTGCCCCTCGACCGTCACGGACAGCACCGGCTCGAACGGCGGCTGCTCGACGGCGGCCGCGATGAGCGCCCGCCACAGCGTGACGCGCGCCCACGCGAGGTCGGTGTCCCCGGCGGCGTACGTCCCGGCGAGGTTGCCCAGCATCTCCTGCGGGTGCTTCGCCGTGGTGCTGTCGATGATCCGGCGGGTCGCCATGGCGCCCACCGGGTCCTGCGACGGCACCGCGGGCGCCTCCCGCGGCCACCAGGCCACGATCGGCGCGTCGGGCAGCAGGAGCGGCATCACCAGCGTGTCGGCCCGCTCCAGGAGCGGCTTGGAGGCACGGAGCACCACCACCTCGGAGGCGCCGGCGTCACCGCCCACGCGGATCTGCGCGTCCAGGTGCGTGCTGCTGCCGTCGGCCGACGGGGCGACGACGATGACGCGGCACGGGTGCTCGCGGCTCGCGTCGTTGGCGGCCTCCACCGACTCCTCGATGTCGCCCTCGTCGGCCAGCACCACGAGGGTCAGCACGCGGCCCAGGGCCACCGCGCCGCCCTCGTCGCGCAGGCGCACCAGACGCTTGTTGACCTGGTTGGTCGTGGTGTCCGGCATGTCGATGATCACGGTCGCCTCCAGGCCCTGCCGTCGCGCTCCATCATGGCGTCGGCCGACGGCGGACCCCAGGTGCCGGAAGCGTAGGGCTCCGGCTGACCCTTGCGCGCCCAGTAGGACGTGATCGGGTCGAGAATCTGCCAGGACAGCTCGACCTCCTCGCGGGTCGGGAACAGCGGCGGGTCGCCCAGCAGCACGTCCAGGATGAGGCGCTCGTAGGCCTCGGGGGAGGACTCGGTGAACGAGTGGCCGTACCCGAAGTCCATCGTCACGTCGCGCACCTGCATCGCCGTGCCCGGCACCTTGGCCCCGAACCGCATGGTGACGCCCTCGTCGGGCTGCACGCGGATGACCAGGGCGTTGTTGCCGAGCTCGGACGTCAGCGACGTCTCGAACGGCAGGTGCGGCGCCTTCTTGAACACCACGGCCACCTCGGTGACGCGGCGGCCCAGGCGCTTGCCGTGCCGCAGGTAGAACGGGACGCCCGCCCAGCGGCGGTTGTCGACGTCCACCCGGATCGCGGCGAAGGTCTCCGTGGTGGAGTCCTTCGCGATGCCGTCCTCCTCCAGGAAGCCCGGCACCTCCTCGCCACCCTGCCAGCCGGCCTCGTACTGGCCGCGGGCCGTGTGCTTGCCGAGGTCGCGCGGCAGGCGCACCGACGAGAGCGCCTTGATCTTCTCGGCGCGCAGCTCGGCGGCGTCGAAGTTGCGGGGCTCCTCCATGGCCACCAGCGCCAGGAGCTGGATCAGGTGGTTCTGGATGACGTCGCGCGCGGCGCCGATCCCGTCGTAGTACCCGGCGCGGCCACCGATGCCGATGTCCTCGGCCATGGTGATCTGCACGTGGTCCACGTAGTTCGAGTTCCACAGGGGCTCGAACATGGTGTTCGCGAAGCGCAGCGCCAGGAGGTTCTGGACCGTCTCCTTGCCCAGGTAGTGGTCGATGCGGAACACCGAGTCCGGGTCGAAGACCTTGGACACGACCGCGTCCAGCTCCTTGGCGCTGGCCAGGTCGTGCCCGAACGGCTTCTCGATGACGACGCGCCGCCAGGCGTGCACGCCGTCGCCGTCCGCGTCGTTGTCGGGGCGCGACAGCCCGTGCTTGGAGAGCTGCTCGCACACCACGGGGAACGCCGACGGCGGGACCGACAGGTAGAACGCGTGGTTGCCGCCCGTGCCGCGCTCCTTGTCGAGCGTCTCGACGGTCTCCCGCAGGCGCTCGAACGCGGCGTCGTCGTCGAAGGAGCCCTGGACGAACCGGATGCCCTCGGCGAGCTGGCGCCACGTGGCCTCCCGGAACGGGGTCCGGGCGTGCTCCTTGACGGCGTCGTGGACAACCTGCGCGAAGTCCTGGTCCTCCCAGTCGCGCCGCGCGAAGCCCGTCAGGGCGAAGCCCGGCGGCAGGAGGCCGCGGTTGGCGAGGTCGTAGACGGCGGGCATGAGCTTCTTGCGCGACAGGTCACCCGTCACGCCGAAGATCACGAGCCCGCTCGGCCCCGCGATGCGCGGGAGCCGCAGGTCGAGAGGGTCGCGCAGGGGGTTGACCCCCTGCTCGATCTTGGCCGGCCTCACCGCTCGCCGGCCCCTGCACCGGCACCGTCGAGGCCGGCCTTGGTGGTCGTCAGGAGCTCGTCCCAGCTGACCTCGAACTTCGTCACGCCCTCGTCCTCCAGCTGTGCGGTCACCTCGTCCATGGAGATGCCCTGCGCCTCGACGGCCGCGATGGTCGCGGCCGCCTGCTCGCCCGAGCCGGTCACGGTGTCCGCGAGGACGATGCCGTGGTCGGCGAACGCGTCGAGCGTCTTCTCGGGCATCGTGTTCACGACGCCGGCCACCACGAGCTCGTCCACGTACATCGTGTCGCGGTAGGCCGGGTCCTTCACGCCGGTCGACGCCCACAGTGGCCGCTGCGGCTGCGCGCCGGCCGCCGCGAGGGCGGCCCAGCGGTCACCGGAGAAGACCTCCTCGTAGGCGGCGAAGGCCAGGCGGGCGTTCGCGATGGCGGCCTGGCCGCGCAGCGCGAGCGCCTCGTCGGTGCCGACGGCGTTCAGCCGCTTGTCGATCTCGGAGTCCACGCGGGACACGAAGAACGACGCGACCGAGCCGATCACGGACAGGTCGTGACCCGCCTCCTTGGCCTGCTCCAGGCCGGCCAGGAAGGCGTCCATGACGGCCCGGTACCGCTCGATCGAGAAGATCAGCGTCACGTTGACGCTGATGCCCTTCGCGAGGGTCGACGTGATGGCCGGCAGACCCTCCACCGTGGCGGGGATCTTGATCATCACGTTGGGCCGCGCGACGGTCTCCCACAGCCTTACGGCCGTGGTCTCCGTCGCCGCGGTGTCGCGGGCCAGCCGCGGGTCCACCTCGATGGACACGCGGCCGTCCACGGCGCCGGTGGCGTCGTAGACGGGGCGCAGCAGGTCCGCGGCGTCGCGCACGTCGTCCGTGGTGATGCGCTCCACCGCGGTCTCGACGTCGGACCCCGCCAGCTCGCCCAGGATGCCCGCGTAGGCGTCGCCGTGCGCGAGCGCCGCGGCGAAGATCGTCGGGTTGGTGGTCACGCCCACGACGTTCCTGCTGGTCATGAGCTCGGCGAGGTTGCCGGTCCGGAGCCGCTCACGGGACAGGTCGTCGAGCCAGATGGCGACACCCGCCTCGGACAGCCGCTCGGTGGGGCTGACGTTCTCGCCGCTGTCGCTGGTGCTGTCAGTCATCGTGCCCTTCCTCTCTCGTGTCCAGGTGTTCCGGCGCGGTTCAGGACGCCGCCTCGATCGACTCCCTGGCGGCCTGGGCGACCGCCTCGGAGGTGATGCCGTACTCGGCGTAGAGCGTCTTGTAGTCCGCCGAGGCGCCGTAGTGCTCGAGGGAGACGATGCGGCCGGCGTCGCCGACGATCTCGCGCCAGCCCTGCGCCACGCCCGCCTCGACCGAGACACGGGCCTTCACACCGGACGGGATGACCGACTCGCGGTAGGTCTCGTCCTGCTTGTCGAACCACTCGCGCGACGGCAGGGAGACCACGCGGGCCTGGATGCCCTCGGCGGCGAGGAGCGCGCGCGCCTCGACGGCGAGCTGCACCTCGGAGCCGGTGCCCACGAGGACGACGTCGGGCGTGCCCTCGGTGTCCAGGAGCACGTAGCCGCCCTTGAGGGTGCCCTCGGCGCCGGCGAAGCCGTCGGTGCCGCGCGGGTAGGTGGGCACGTTCTGCCGGGTCAGCACGATGCCGGCCGGGTTCTTCGTGTTCTCGAGGATGCCGCGCCAGGCCCAGGCGGTCTCGTTCGCGTCCGCCGGGCGGACGACGTCGAGGTTCGGGATGGCCCGCAGCGCCGCGAGGTGCTCGACCGGCTGGTGGGTCGGGCCGTCCTCGCCGAGGCCGATCGAGTCGTGCGTCCAGACGAAGGTGGTCGGGATGCTCATCAGCGCGGCCAGGCGCACCGAGGCGCGCATGTAGTCGGCGAACTGCAGGAACGTGCCGCCGTAGGGCCGGGTCAGGCCGTGCAGCACGATGCCGTTCAGGATCGAGCCCATGGCGTGCTCGCGGATGCCGAAGTGCAGGGTGCGGCCGTAGGGGTCGCCCGGGAACTTCTTGGTCGCGTGCTCGGTGGGCACGAACGACGGCACGCCGTCCATGGTCGTGTTGTTGGAGCCGGCGAGGTCGGCGGAGCCGCCCCACAGCTCGGGCAGCACGTCCTTGAGCGCGGTCAGCACCTTGCCCGACGCCGCACGGGTCGCGACGCCCTTCTCGCTGGCCTCGAACTCGGGCAGGGACTCGGTCCAGCCCTCGGGCAGCTCGTGGGCGCGCAGGCGCGCAAGGAGCGCGGCGTTCTCCGGGTTGGCCTCGGACCAGGCGGCGAAGGCGGTCTCCCAGGCCTCGCGCTCGGTGGCCTGACGCTGGGCGACGGAGCGCGTGTAGGCGAGCACCTCGTCGTCGATCGCGAACATGGCCTCGGGGTCCAGGCCGAGCGCGGACTTGAGGCCCTTGACCTCGTCGGCGCCCATGGCCGAGCCGTGGATGCCGCCCGTGTTCTGCTTGGTGGGCGACGGCCAGCCGATGATCGTGCGCAGCGCGATGATCGACGGCTTGCCGGTCTCGGCCTTGGCGGCGTCGAGGGCGGCGGCCAGCGCGTCGGTGTCCTCCGCGTAGCCCGCGTCGCCCGAGGTCCAGTCCACGCGCTGGGTGTGCCAGCCGTAGGCCTCGTAGCGCTTCAGCACGTCCTCGGTGAACGCGATGTTGGTGTCGTCCTCGATCGAGATCTTGTTGTCGTCCCAGATCACGATCAGGTTGCCGAGCTGCTGGTGGCCCGCGAGGGACGAGGCCTCGGAGGTCACGCCCTCCTGCAGGTCGCCGTCGGAGGCGATGACGTACACGTGGTGGTCGAACGGCGACTCGCCGGGGGCGGCGGCCGGGTCGAGCAGGCCCCGCTCGCGGCGCGAGGCGAACGCCATGCCGACGGAGGAGGCGAGGCCCTGGCCCAGCGGGCCCGTCGTGATCTCGACGCCGGCGGTGTGGCCGAGCTCGGGGTGGCCCGGGGTCTTGGAGCCCCAGGTACGCAGGGCCTCGAGGTCCTCCATCTCCAGGCCGTAGCCCGCGAGGAAGAGCTGCAGGTAGATCGTCAGCGACGAGTGTCCGGCGCTCAGCACGAAGCGGTCGCGGCCGACCCAGTCGGGGTCCGACGGGTCGTGGCGCATGGCCTTCTGGAAGAGGAGGTACGCGGCCGGCGCGAGCGAGATCGCGGTTCCGGGGTGTCCGTTGCCCACCTTCTCGACGGCGTCCGCAGCCAGCGCCTTGATGGCCTTGACCGCTCGCTCGTCGAGCTCCGACCACTCAAGGGGCTTCAGCACGGGGTCGAAAGCGTTCACGAGTCCTCTTTCTCTCCGCCGGCGGCCCACGGCCTGTCCGGAGAGCGGACAGGCCGGTGAGCCGTGCAGCGTGCGTGCGGCGGCGGCGGGATGCCGGCCGCCCGTGGTTCGATTGCGAAATCAACCCTATACGCGCACTCCTGCACCCGCGCAGGCCTGTCCACAGACAATGAGACGGTTGCCCCGGGACAAATCTCACACGGTCGTGCGGGAATGCGGTGCGCGGCGAGGTCAGCCCGCGACGTACGATGGGCACGCACTCGACCGGCAACAGCGCCGACCAGGTGCGTTACCGACTTCCAGGACCCTCCCGAACGGAACTGCGACGCGCGTGAGAACGAGCCACCCGACGACCGGCCAGACCGCGCGTCCCCAGACGTCCGGGCACGACGCACCGGACGCCGCCGTCGAGCAGCGTCCCGGGGGCTGGTTCATGCGCCGCGCCGGTGCCTATGTCGCGCTGACCAAGCCGCGCGTCATCGAGCTGCTGCTCGTCACGACGGTGCCCACCATGATCCTGGCCGCCGACGGCCTGCCCAGCTTCTGGCTGATCGTCGCCACCCTGATCGGCGGCGCCGGTGCCGCGGGCAGCGCGAACGCGTTCAACATGTGGTGGGACCGGGACATCGACCAGGTCATGAACCGCACCAAGAAGCGTCCGCTGGCCACGGGGGAGATCACGCCGCGTGCCGGGCTGGTGTTCGCCTCGATCCTCGGCCTGCTGTCGCTGGCGTGGTTCGCCCTGGTGATCAACTGGGCCGCGATGTGGCTCACGCTGGGCGCCATCGCGATCTACGTCGTGGGCTACACGATGATCCTCAAGCGCCGCACCCCGCAGAACATCGTGTGGGGCGGCATCGCGGGCTGCATGCCGGTGTTCATCGGCTGGGCCTCCGTCACCGGCGGGCTGAGCTGGGCCGCGCTGGCGCTGTTCGGCATCATCTTCTTCTGGACGCCGCCGCACTACTGGCCGCTGTCGATCAAGTTCAAGAAGGACTACGCGAACGCCAACGTGCCGATGCTCCCCGTGGTCAGCGACGACAAGCGCGTCGCGGCCGAGATGGTGGGCTACACGATCGCGATGATCGCCTGCTCGCTGGCGCTCACCCCGCTCGCGGGCATGTCGTGGGTGTACACCGTGGTGGCCGCCGTGCTGGGTGGCTGGTTCCTCTGGTCCACGATCGCCATGCTGCGCCGGGCGCAGGGCAAGGCCGGGGGCAAGCTGGGCGCCATGAAGGTGTTCCACGGCTCGATCACGTACCTGTCGCTGCTCTTCGTCGCGGTCGCGGTCGACGTCTTCCTGCCGTTCTGACCCTCGCACCAGACCTCTGCATAGCGGGGGTCATGATTCGGCCAGGCCACTTGTCGCCGCCTAGGCTGGGCGCGTGACCGAGACCCCTGCCGACCGAACCACCGAACCCGCAGACCAGCCCACCGCGCAGTCCGCGGGCTACTCGTCGGGCCTGCCGACGGCGTCCGCCGTCGTCCCCGAGAGCGACCTGGCGCCCCGCCGGGCTGCCCGCGAGAAGTCGCGGGTCGCCCCCGACTACGCGCGGGCCTGGCTCCTGCTGTCCGCCATGCGCACCGAGCTCTTCGACAAGGCGCAGCTCTCGCGGGCGGACCAGGTCATCCTCGACTGCGAGGACGCGATCGACGACTCGCTCAAGGACGAGGCGCGCGAGAACGTCATCCGGTGGATCAAGAGCGGCGGCAGCGCCTGGGTCCGGATCAACGACCGCACCGCGCCCTCCTGGGCCGACGACGTCGCCTACCTGCGCGGCCTCGAGGGCCTCAACGGCGTGATGCTCGCCAAGACCGAGAGCGCGGACGACGTCATCGACACCGCGCAGCGGCTCGGCGGCGACGTGCCCGTGATCCCGCTGGTGGAGTCGGCCCTCGGCATCGAGGAGGCCGTGCACATCGCCAAGGCCCGCGGTGCGTTCCGCCTCGCGTTCGGCTCGGGCGACTACCGTCGCGACACCGGCGCCGCCAACGAGCCCATGGCCATGGCGTACCCGCGCACGCGCCTCGTGGTCGCCAGCCGCATCGGCGGCCTGCCCGGCCCCGTGGACGGCCCCACGGTCGGCTCGTCGCACGCGCTGCTGCGCGAGCAGTCGGCCGACGCCGTCGGCCTGGGCATGACCGGCAAGCTCTGCCTGGACTTCGAGCAGTCGGCCGTCATCAACGAGTCGTTCGCGCCGACGTCGTCCGACGTGGCCTGGGCCGTCGACTTCTTCGCCGAGTTCGAGGCGGCCGGCTCCGTGATCCGCGACGGCAGCGACAAGCCCCGTCTCGCCCGCGCCCAGGTGATCCGCTCGCGGGCCGAGCTGTTCGGCATCAACCCCTCCTGAGGCCGGTACCGCGTCCGGCGGTCGAGCCTGTCGAGACCGGTCCTGGTCCTG
>NZ_JBHVEG010000221.1:0-9154 GCF_042802395.1 Promicromonospora sp. NPDC057488 | reverse complement strand
CCTCCGCCCGCCGCGGCGTCGAGGAGTGGCTGCCCGCCGCCCTGTCCCCCGTCTCGCCGTGGCAGCGGCTCCGGTCGCTGATCGCCTACGGCAGGCACCACCTGGCGCACGGCGGCCGGGGTGTCGCGGAGCCCGCGCTGCGGGAGGCCCGGACGCTCGCGCACCTGGCCGGGCTGCCCGGCTGGGGCGTGGCGGTCGACACCTGCCTGGACCGCCCCGAGACCCCGGACGAACGCAGCTGGGAACGGCTCGACGACGACGAGCGCGAGCTGGTGCGCCTGGCGCTGGGCGGCACCACCAACGCGCAGATAGCACGGATCGCGTACGTGTCGCTGCGGACCGTCGCCAACCGCTTCCGCCAGATCTACGCCGTGCTGCACGTCCACGACAGGCGGGGCCTGACCGAGCTGGCCAGGTCCCACCCGCCCGAGTGGCTCGCGCGGCGAGCCTGACCGGCTACTGCGTGTCCGCCGCCAGGCGCTGGGCGACCTGTGCCGCCTCGGTGGCCCTGACCTGCGCCTTCTCGGCCTTGCGCGCGGCGCGGGCGGCCCGCTTGGGCGTGCTGCCCTCCGAGCGCCGCTCGAACAGCGTGTAGATCACCGGCACCACGTACAGGGTCAGCAGCGTCGAGGACACGAGCCCGCCGATCACCACGAGCGCCAGCGGCTGCGAGATGAACGCGCCGCCGCCCGTGAGGCCGAACGCCATCGGGGTCAGCGCCAGGATCGTCGCCGCCGCCGTCATCACGATCGGCCGCAGGCGCTGGCGCGAGCCCTCCCGCACCGCCTCGTCCAGCGGCCGGCCCTCGGCGCGGTACTGGTTGATCAGGTCGATCAGCACGATCGCGTTGGAGACCACGATGCCCACCAGCATCAGCACGCCGATCAGCGCGGCGACGTCGAGCGGCGTGCCGGTCAGCAGCAGCGCCAGCAGCGCGCCCGTGGCCGCGAACGGCACGGAGACCAGCAGGATCAGCGGCTGCCCGATGCTCCGGAACGTCGCCACCATGACCAGGTACACGATCAGGATGGCGGCAAGCAGCGCCAGCCCCAGGTCCGCGAAGGCGTCGGCCTGGTCGGACGCCACGCCGCCCATGGTCACTTCCGCGCCGCCCGGCAGGTCCAGGCCGTCGATCTCCTCGGTCAGGGCCACCGTCAGGGTGCCCAGGTCCTGCCCGGCCGGGGTGACCGCGACCGTGGCGCTGCGCTCCCCGTCCACGCGGGTGACCGACGCCGGGGCCGAGACCTCCTCGACCGTCACCAGGTCGCTCAGCGGCACCATGCCCGCGGCCGTCGGCACGTCGACCTTCTTGATCTCGGCAGCCGTGGCGGGCACGTCGCCCGCCACCACGACGTCGAGGTCGGTGCCGTCCAGGTCGACGGTGCCGATGCTCGACTCGTTCATCGCGCCGGCCAGCAGGCCCGAGACCGCGGCCTCGGTCAGCCCGGCCTCCGCCGCGGCGTCCCGGTCCACCGTCACCTGCACGGTCGACTGCTCGGCGGCGAGGTTGTTCGTCACGCTCTCGACGCCGTCGAGGTCCGTGACGGCGTCCTCGACGGTGCTCGCGGCGTCGGCCAGGTCGTCGGCGTCGGGCGCGGTGACCACCAGGTCCACGGTGGTGCTGGAGAACCCGGCGTCGCCGGCGGCCACGGTGACCTCGCCGGCCAGGTCGGCCTCGGCGATCGCGTCGCGGACGTCGTCCTGCACCGCCTCGCCGTCGGCGTCCTCGGCCAGGGTCATCGCGAAGGACGCGCTGGCGCCCGCTCCGCCCATGCCGAAGGCGGCGGCCATGCCGTCACCCGACCCGACGGTGGTCTGCACGGTCTCGATGCCGTCGACGCCGTCGAGGACCTCCTCGACCTCCTTGGCGGCCGCGTCCTGGTTCTCCAGCGACGTGCCCGGCTCGAACTCCTGGGTGACCGACAGCGTGTCCTGCCCGGCCGCCCCGATGAAGTTGGTCTCCATGCGCGGCACCAGCGCGAGTGTGCCGCCCAGCAGCGCGATCGCGACGGTCAGCGTGACCGCCGGGTGCCGCAGCGCGGCGGCCAGCGACGGCACGTAGGCGCGCTGCCAGGCGCCGCGGCGCTCCTTGAGCTCGGCGGCCTCGCGCATCGCGGCGCCGCCGTCGGCCGAGACCGGCACCTTGATGAACCAGTACGCGAGCACCGGCACCACGACCAGCGCGACGATCAGCGAGGCGCCCATGGCGATGGCGACGGTGACGGCGAACGGCTGGAACAGCTCGCCCGCCATACCGCCCACCAGGGCGATCGGGGCGAACACCGCGATGGTGCAGACGGTGGAGGCGGTGATGGCCGCGCCGACCTCGCGGACGGCGGTGACGATCGCGTCCACGCGGTCCTCGCCGTACGACAGGTGCCGCTTGATGTTCTCGATCACGACGATCGAGTCGTCCACGATGCGCCCGATGGAGATGGTCATGGCCGCGAGCGTGAGGATGTTCAGCGTGTAGCCGGTCAGGTTCATCGCCGCGAACGTGACGGCCAGCGACAGCGGGATCGAGATCGCGGAGACCAGCGTGGCCCGCAGCGAGGCCAGGAACACCAGGATCACCAGGACGGCGAACAGCAGGCCCAGCCCGCCCTCGGTGGTCAGGCCCTCGATCGACTCCTCGATGAACGGCGCCTGGTCGAACGTGACGGCGGTGCTGACGCCGGCGTCGTCGAGCTCGTCCTCGACGTCGGCCAGCACGTCCTGCACGGCGTGCGAGACGTCCACGGTGTTGCCGTCGGGCGTCTTGGTCATGGCGATGGCCAGGGACGGCTCGCCGTCCAGGCGCGAGAAGGAGGTGGGGTCGACGTCCTTGACGCTCACCTTGGCGACGTCACCCAGGTGCACGACGGCGGGCGGGCCGGCCTCGGCCTCGGGCGACTGCCCGGCGGCGCCTGCTGCGCCCGCCGCGCCCGCTGCTGCGGCGGCGTCGGCTCCCGCACCGGCGCTCGCGCCGGCCGACGCGCCCGCGGACGGGACGACCGGGAGGTCCTCGAGCTCCTCGACGGTGCTGACGGTGGTGCCCACCTGGACGCTGCTGGTGCGGCCGTCCTCGGTGACGGAGCCGACCGGCATGACCGTGCCGTTGTCCTGCAGGAGGGAGGAGAGCTGGGCGGCCGTGAGGCCCGCGGCGGCGAGCTTCTTCTCGTCGGGCTCGATCACCACCTGGCGCTCGGTGGTGCCGGTCACCGTGACGTCGCGCACCTGCGCGATGCCCGACAGCTCGGGCACCAGCACGGAGTCGATCGTGTCGGTGAGCTCCTGCTCGGTGCCGTCACCGGAGACCGCGAGCTGGATCACCGGCAGGTCGTCGAACGACCCGGCCATGACCTCGGGCTCGACGTCCTCGGGCAGGTCCTGGATGTTGCCGATCGCCGACGTCATCTCCTGGCTGACCTCGTCGATGTCGGTGCCGTACTCCAGCTCCACGGTGGTCATCGAGATGCCCGTGCCGACGGTCGACGTGACGCCCGTGACGCCGTCGATGCCCTGGACGGCGGTCTCGACCGGGTCGGTGACGCGGTCGGACACGATCTCGGGCGACGTGCCCGGATAGACCGCGGTGACCGCCACGACGGGCACGTTGAGGGAGGGTATGAGTTCCTGGCGGAGCTGCCCCATGCTAAATATGCCGACCACGAAGACGGCGATCGTCGCGAGTGCCACGAGGGCACGATTCGCGAGCGACATACGGGCAAGACGAAACACACTGCCTCCAGATCTGGGGTTCACGCCGGTTCCCGCGACTCCGTCGGCGCAGTATTTTGCCTAACGCAAAGGATCCCGCCGGGGTTCCCGGCACGCAACTCCGGTTCTCGCGCACGCGACGGCGCACTAAGGTCAGCCCGTGACCGACCAGACCCGCGAGCAGCTCGTCGCCGAGCTCGCCGCCCTGCACCACCGGCTCGGCGAGGAGTTCTTCGCCTCCCGGCTCAGGCCGCTGCTGGAGACCGACCTGACCGTGCAGCAGCTCCGGGCCCTGGCGCTCGTGCAGGTGGACCGCGACTCGACGCCGCACCGGCTCGCGGAGGCGCTCGGTGTCTCGGCCGCGACCGTGTCCGGGATCCTCGACCGGCTCACCGCCGCCGGGATGACGGTCCGCACCCCTGACCCCGACGACGGCCGGGTGCGCCGCGTGACCAGCACCGAGAAGGGCAACGAGGCGATCCGCCGCATCGTCGCGCACGAGGACGACCTGCCGCCCGACCTGCTGGACGAGCTCGCCCTCGACGACCTGCGCGCCCTGACCCAGGGCACGCGCGCCCTCCTGGAGGCGGCCCGCAGGCTGGCCCGCTAGCCGCGTGGGCGGTCAGGCGTGGCGGCGGGCCGTCGCCACGGCCAGGCGGTGCAGCAGCGCCCGGGCCTCGGGCGGGCCGGTGACCTCGATGTGGTCGGCGAACTGGAGCAGCTGCCGGGCGGCCTCGACCTGGGCGTAGGCGAGCGTGATAGGCACCCGGCCGGCGGCGTCCGCCGGGCCGACCGTGCGCAGCCGGGAGCCCAGGATGCGGCGGGCCAGGTCCACGCCGTCGGCGTCCAGGAGGGCGTGGACCGTGACCTCGTGCCGCGTCTCCAGCGCCTGGCCCAGGCCGCCGGCGACGTCGGCCAGCGTGGCGCCGGCGCGGGTGCGGCGCGGCTCGTCGAGCAACACCCAGCCGTCCAGCCGGGTCAGCGCGAACAGCCGGGGCGCCGCGTCGACGTCGGCCACGAGGTACCAGCGGTCCACCCGGAGCAGCAGGCCGTACGGGTCCACCACCAGGTCCGACGCCGAGCGGGCTCCGCTGCGCCGGTAGGTGACCCGCAGCCGCCGCGCCTGGCGCAGGTCGCGGGCGAGCGCGGCGACGTCGGGCGGGTCGCCCGCGGGCTCGGCGGCGAACCAGGCGCGGTTCTCGACCGTGACGACGTCGGCCAGGGACAGCGGCGCCGCCCCCGACCGGGGTACCGGGGCCCCGGGGCGGGTCGCGAACTTGCCGACGGCGGCCCGTGCCGCCGTCTCCGCGCCGAGCGCGCGAGCCCGGTCGAGGTCCACGCCGACGGCGCGGAGCACGTCGGCCTCCGACGTCGTCAGCCGGGTGAGGTCGACCTGCTGCCCCGGCAGCAGGCTGATGCCGCCGTATTTGCCGCGCTCGGTCAGCACGGGGATGTCGGCGTCGACCAGCTTCTGGACGTCGCGCAGGATCGTGCGGGCCGAGACGCCGAACTCGGCGGCGAGCTCCGCCGCGGTGGCGTACCGGCGCGCCTGCAGGGCGCCGAGGATGCCGATGAGGCGCTGCGCCGAACCCACGATCTCCCCTCCGGTTTCAGGTCCCCGGTCGGAACATGACAGGTTCTGTCGCATTATGCCGCGAGCGTGGGTACGTCGCCGAACGCCGGCGGCACTCTGGAAGGAGAAACCCATGCCCGCACCGAACCTCTTTCTCGTCTACGTGACCGACGTCGAGCGCGCCACGAAGTTCTACGGCGACCTGTTCGAGATCGAGCCCGTCGTGCGCACGCCGCGCTACGTGCCGTTCGAGGTCGCGCCCGGCGTGCTGTTCGCGCTGTGGGGCGGCCAGAGCGACGGGCTCACCGCGGCGACGCCCCGGTCGTCGGAGGTCGGCCTGATGGTGGAGCGATCCACGGCTGCCGTCGACGACGTCTACGCGTCGTGGGTCGCGAAGGGCGCCACCGTGGTCGAGGAGCCGCACGACGCCGTCTTCGGCCGCACGTTCGTCGTGGCGGACCCCGACGGCAACCTGATCCGCGTCTCGCCGCTCGACTGACCGGACGGCGCCCCGCGCGCCGCCGTCGCCCGGGTCCCACGAGGCCCCACGACGGCGGCGCGCCGGGCGCCCGGGCCGCACGTAGGGTGTGTGCCGTGCCGGACACCACCGCCCCTGAGCCGTTCGCCCCGCAGGCCACGCCGGAGGCGATCGAGGACCTGCGCGCGCGGCTGCGGGCGACCCGCTGGCCGGACTCCCCCGAGGACGTCGGCTGGTCGCTGGGCACCGACCTCGACTACCTGCGCGAGCTGGTCGCCTACTGGGCGGACGGGTTCGACTGGCGTGCGCAGGAGGCCGCGCTGGCCCGGCTCCCGCGCTTCCGCGCCGACGTCGGCGGGCTGGGGATCCACTTCGTGCACGCGCGCGCCGTCGCGCCGTCGGGCCCGGTGCTGCCGCTCGTGCTCAGCCACGGCTGGCCCGACTCGTTCTGGCGGTACTCGAAGGTGGTCCCGCTGCTGACCGACCCGGGCGCGCACGGCGCCGACCCCGCCGACGCGTTCGACGTCGTGGTCCCCGACATGCCCGGCTTCGGGTACTCCGACCGGCCGACTGGGCAGCCGCTGAGCTCGGTCGCCGTCGCCGGGCTGTGGGCCGGGCTGATGAGCGTGCTCGGGTACGAGCGGTTCGGCGCCGCCGGCGGCGACATCGGCAGCCACGTGAGCCGGTACCTCGCGCTCGACCACCCCGACCGCGTGGTCGCCGTGCACCGCACCGACGGCGGGCTGCCCGTCTTCGCGGGCGACCCGGCGACGCTCCAGGCCGAGGAACGGGCCTGGTTCGCCGAGACCGCGACGTGGAGCGCCGCCGAGGGCGCCTACGGCGCGCTGCACCGCACCAAGCCCCAGACGGTCGCGGCCGCCCTCAACGACTCGCCCGCCGGGCTCGCCGCGTGGATCGTCGAGAAGCTCCGGGCCTGGAGCTTCGGCGACCTGGAGGACGCGTACACCCGCGACGAGATCCTCACGAACATCACGATCTACTGGCTCACCGGCACCATCGGCTCGTCCATGCGGATGTACCACGCCAACGGCGCGATCCCGGCCCGGCAGGTCACGCGGCGGGTCGAGGTGCCGTCCGGGTTCTCGCTGTTCCCGGGCGACATCGTGCGCCCGCCGCGAGCGTGGCTGGAGCGGACCGCCAACACCGTGCGCGTCACGGAACCGGAACGGGGCGGCCACTTCGCGGCGTTCGAGGAGCCGGAGCTGTACGCCCAGGAGCTGCGCGACTTCTTCCGCCCGTACCGCGCGGCCTGACCGGGGCCCGGCCGCACCGGCCCGCCGTCAGGCGGGGACGACGTCGACCCGCTCCTGCCAGTCGATGTGGTGCTCGTAGATCCACCGGCTGGGATCGTTGCCGGTGCGGGCCATGTGCCGCATGCCCAGCCGCATGACCAGGTCGCGCGGCACCGCGGCCAGGGGGTGGAGCGACTTCCACCCGCCGGTGCGCCGGCCCTGCTCGACGACACGCTCGACCCGCTCACGGCGCAGGCCCTCGTAGGTGGCGAACGCGTCCGGGACGGTCGGCAGGTCGCGCAGGCACTTCGCGAGCACCACGGCGTCCTCGATCGCCATGGCCGCGCCCTGACCGATCGACGGGGCCGTGGCGTGTGCCGCGTCGCCGATGATGATCATGCGGTCGTTGGACCAGACGGGCACCGACGGCACGTCGTACGTGTTCCAGCCGGCGAAGATCCGGTCGGTCGCGCGGATGATGTCGGCAGCGGGCCCGCGGTCGTCCCGGAAGAGGTGGATCAGCCGGTGCCGCCACTCCTCAGGGGTGATCGCGGCCAGCTCCGCTGGCGTCGGCTCGGCCGGGCTCGGCGGGTTCGCCACCCACCACACCTCGCCGTCGGGGTGCGGGGTGTAGGCGAAGAAGCAGCGCCGGCCGAAGATCGCGTTCATCATCCCCGGCGCGCTGTCGACCGTGATCCCCCGGGCATAGCCGCCGGTGTTCAGCAGCCCGTTGTACCGGGCGCCCGGCGCGCCCGGCGCGATGATCTCCCGGGTGCGCGAGCGGAGCCCGTCCGCGCCGATCAGCAGGTCGCCCTCCGCCCGGGTGCCGTCGGCGAAGGTGGCCACCACGCCGTCGTCCGTGACCGAGGCGTCGGCCAGCCGCTTGCCGTGCTCGAACCGCACGCCGTGGGCCAGCGCCTCCTCACGGAGCCTGCGGTAGAGGTCTGCCCGCTTGACGGTGCGGCTCGTGAGGCCGCCGTCGGCCCCTGCCGCCTCCAGCCCGGTGCCGTAGGGCAGCTCGCCGAGCGTGCGCCCGGAGCCGCTCGTCATCGTGATCCGCGGGGTGTCGAAGCCGAGCCCGTCCAGGTCGACGCCCACCGCCCGGAGCGCGTCCAGCGCGTTCACCGCGAGCGTCAGGTAGACGCCGGCGCCGTCCGCCGTGCGGTCGTACGCCTCGTGGACGACCACCCGCATGCCCGCCAGGCGCAGGGCGATCGCGCACGTCGTTCCGGAGATCCCGCCGCCGGCTACCAGGGCTGTGTATGTCATACACATGAGCGTATGCCATAGACTCGGCGGCAGGCCAGACCCGTCGACAAATTGGCCGGAGAGCGAGCACCACGACATGAACGCCAAGGCGCCGACGGCGCTCGACCTGCTCTGGGGAGCCGGCACCGGTGCGCCGGCGACGCGGCAGGGCCTGACCCCCGCCCGGATCGTCGCCGCGGCGGTCGAGCTCGCCGACGAGGGCGGGCTCGAGGCCGTGTCGATGGCCCGGATCGCCGAGCGCCTCGGCTTCACGACGATGTCGCTCTACCGGCACGTGCAGGGCAAGGAGGAGATCCTCCTGCTCATGCTGGACTCGGTCGCGGCGGTCCCGGCAGAGCTCGACGAGCCGCTCGACGACTGGCGCGCCGGACTACGCCGCTGGTGCCACGCGCAGTGGACCATGCTGCGGGCCCACGCCTGGATCGTGCACGTGCCGATCAGCGGGGCGCCGGTGACGCCCAACCAGCTCACCTGGACCGACCGCGCGCTGGCCACGCTGGCCGGCACGGGGCTCGCCGAGAGCGAGAAGGCGGGTGTGGTCCTGCTGGTGGCGACGTACCTGCACAACAGCGCACGCCTGAGCGCCGGCCTCGGCGACGCGGCGTCCGGCGAGTCGGTGGCCGCCTACAGCGCGCTGCTGGGCAGGCTCGCCGACGCCGAGCGGTTCCCCGCCCTGCGCCGGGCCGTCGACGCGGGCGCCTACGACTACCCCGCGGACACCGCCGAGGAGGACCGGCAGCTGGGCTACGAGTTCGGCCTCGACCGCATCCTGGACGGCGTGGCGGCCCTGATCAGCCAGCGGGCCCGCTGACGCCTGCCTCCAGGTCGGCAGTTTGCACCGCAGAGTCGGCACTATGCATCGAGGTCGGCACAGGCCTGTGC
>NZ_JBHVEG010000220.1:0-9186 GCF_042802395.1 Promicromonospora sp. NPDC057488 | reverse complement strand
GCCGCGCGCATCGCGGACCCGGTGGCCGCCACCACCCAGTTCATGGGCATGATCTCGAACTTCACGTTCTGGCCGCGCCTGACCGTCGTCGGCTGGAACCCGACCGATGCCGAGACGGCCCACGCCGTCGACGACGCGGTCGCCACGATGATCGCCCGCTACGGCGCCCGCTGACCGCCCGTGGCCACCGAACCGTCCGCAGCCCTGTCCCGAGTCCCGCGGCTCGCCGCCCACGACGCCGTCTCCGCGGCCCTGGCCCGGACCAGCGACGGCGCCCTGCGCGAGCTGCTGGGCGCCGCCGCCCCGATCGGTTCCGGCATCGGCGGGGCGACCCGGGTGGTGGAGGTCGAGGGCGCCCCGGTCTTCGTGAAGCAGGTGCGTCTGACCGACCTCGAGCGGCGGCCGGAGCACGTCGGCTCCACGGCGAACCTGTTCGACCTGCCGGTCTTCTGCCACTTCGGCGTCGGCACCATCGGCGGACCGGGGTTCGGGGCCTGGCGGGAGCTGGCCGTGCACACCATGACCACGGACTGGGTGCTCGCGGGCGAGCACGAGGGCTTCCCCTTGATGTACCACTGGCGGGTGCTGCCCGACGCCGGCCACCCGCTCCCCGAGGAGCTGGCCGACGTCGAGCGGGCCGTCGCCTACTGGGGCGGCGGGCCGCAGATCCGCGACCGGATCGAGGCCCTGGAGCAGTCCCCGGCGAGCATCGTGCTGTTCCTGGAGTACGTGCCGCAGACCCTGCACACCTGGCTGGACGAGCAGGTCCGGGTCGGCGCCGAGACCGCCGAGCGGGCCTGCGCGATGGTGGACGCCGAGCTGGCGGCCGGCGTCGCGTTCATGAACACGCGCGGCCTGCTGCACCTCGACACCCACTTCCAGAACATCCTGACGGACGGCGAGCGGCTGTTCTTCGCCGACTACGGCCTCGCGATCTCCTCCGGCTTCGAGCTCACGCCGGGCGAGGCCGCCTTCCTCGCCGAGCACGAGGGCTACGACCGGGACTACGCCGCGACGTACCTGGTGAACTGGCTGGCCGTCGCGGTGTACGGGTACGCGCCCGACGAACGCCGGGCGTTCGTGCGGGCCTGCGCCGAGGGGGTGGCCCCGGAGGACGTCCCGGCGGCCGTCGGGGAGCTGCTGCTCCGCGACGCGCCGGTCGCCGCGGTGGTGGGCGACTTCCATCGCCGCTTCCAGCGGGAGAGCCGGACGACGCCGTACCCGCTGGCGGCGCTCGGCCGCCTCGACCGGCCCGGCCCGCGGGGCACGCCCTAGAGCCAGACGGTGACCGCCGCGAACACGAGCGCGGCCACCGCGACGCCGACGGCGACCAGGAGCAGCGGGGACACGCGCGCCCCGCCCTGACCGGCACCCCGGCCCGAGCCGGGGCCGCGGTCGTCCCCGGCGGTCCGGGGCAGGATCGACACCGGTCGCGGCGGGGCCGCCGGATCCCCGGTTCCGGAACCTGCGGGCGTGCCGACGGGCCCCGTGCCGGTAGGCGAGGCACCAGCCGGTGCGGTGGGCGGTCCGCCCAGGTTCTCGGTGTCGCCGACACCGCGCGCACCGGGATCGTCGAACGCGACGTCCAGCTTCCGGGTCGCTGCCGGACCGGCACCGGAACCCGTTCCGACACCGGCCGCCGGCCCGTCCTGGGGAGCCAACGGCGCCGTCGGCTCCGCGGGGATAGCGGGCGCCAGCGGCGCCGACCGGCCCCGCCCCAGCACCGCCCACTGCGCGAACGCGCCGGTCAGCCCGTCCGGGAGCACCCACGAGCCCGCGGGTCCGGCCGCCAGCCGACGACGCACCGCCGCGAGCGTGGGCCGGCGGCCCGGGTCGGCCCCGACGCACGCGGTGACGACCTCGACCAGGTCGTCGGGCAGCCCGGCGAGGTCGGGCTCGTCGTCCCGCACCCGGCGCGCCAGCTCGGCCGAGGCTCCGGACCCGAACGGCCCGTGCCCCGTCGCGGCGTAGGTCAGCACGGCGCCCAGACCGAACACGTCGGCAGGCGACCCGGGCTCCAGGCCGCGCGCTACCTCGGGCGGCAGGTAGGCCACGGCGTCCGGCACCAGGCGCGGGAGCGTCACCGTGGCCGCCTCCAGGGCGCGGGCCACGCCGAGACCGGTCACGACGGCGCCGTCGGCGGTGAGGACCACCGTGGACGGGTCGAGGCCGCGGTGCACGTGCCCGGCGCCGTGCACGGCGTCGAGGGTGTCCGCGAGGGCCGTCGCGAGGCTCCGGACGGCGTGGGGCGGCAGCGGCCCGTAGGTCTCGACGGCCTCGCGCAGCGACGGTCCGGGCAGGAAGTCGGCGGCGGTCCAGGGCGTGCTCTCGCCCAGGTCGGCGGCGCGGACCCGCTGCAGGTGCGGGGCGCGCAGCCGGCGGGCGGCGTCGGCGCCGTCGGACAGGAGGGCGAGCACCTTGGGGTCCCAGGCGATCTGCTCGCTGACGACGGTCACCTCGGCGAACAGCCCGTCGGGCGACCGGCCGAGGTAGGCGATGCCCGCGCGGCCGACCCGGAGGCGTCCGCGCAGGTGGTAGGGCCCCAGCTCCTTGGGGTCACGTTCGCCCAGCGGTTCCAGCTCCATGCTCGGTGTCCTCTCGGTGGTCCCGCACGGTCTGCGGTCAGAACAGCCCGTCCAGGACGGTCGACAGGTCCACGGGCACCCCGCAGGCCGAGGTGTACGAGTCGGTGCCCTCGGCGGCGGGCTCGCCGTCGAGCGCGATGCGGCAGGTGATGTCCTCCGCGTCACCCTGCGCGGTCAGGGCCAGCGACTGCAGCTGCGACTCGACAGGGAGGGTCCCGGTCCACGGCGTCACGACCTTGAACCCCTTGCCGTTGCCCTGCTGCCCCTGCTGGGTGCCGCCGTCGTCGGTGTCGATCACCACGGCGTTGTAGGTCACGGTCACGACCTCCCCGGCGCGCGGGGTCGTGATCTCCAGCTCCACGCTGTGCAGCGCGTCCACGGGGTCGGACCCGAGCCGCTCGCCGGTCAGGCTGTACGCCCCGCTCTCCATCGCGTCGGCCGGGACGCCGTTCTGCGCGACGGTCCACCAGACGCCGGCGGTCACCACGACGGCCCCGGCGGCCGCCACCGCGACCCACCGGCGACGCGGGCGGCGTCGGGCTCCCCCGGTCTGATCGCCTGCCCCGAGTACCGCGGCTCCCCCGGACTTCCCGTCGAGCCCGTGGCCGACGCCGTCCCGGAGGCCCTCCGGGACCGGGTCCGGGACGGGGGCCTGGACCACCTCGGTGTCCGCGGGCGCCTCCCGCACCTGAAGGTCCTTCAGCTCCTGGGCGCGCTCGGCGACCATCGGCCCGACGCCGGACGGCAGCCGCCACGGTGCCACGGCCCCGGACGCCGGCCGCAGCCCGTCGAGCACCTCCGCCGTCGTCGGGCGGTCCGCCGCGTCCTTGGCCAGGCAGTCCCCGACCAGGCCGCGCAGCTCCGGCGGCACGTCGCCCAGGTCGGCGTCCTCGTGCACCACGCGGTAGACGATCGCCTCGGTGGGGCCGCCGCCGAACGGCGAGCGCCCCGTGGCCGCGAAGAACAGCACGCACCCGAGCGCGAACACGTCCGACGGCGGCTCGGCCTCCCGTCCGCGTACCTGCTCGGGCGACATGTAGGCGGCGGTGCCGAGCACGTCGCCCGACGTCGTGACCGACGTCGCGTCCACGGCGCGCGCGATGCCGAAGTCGATGACGCGCGGGCCGTCGGCGGTGAGCAGCACGTTGGCGGGCTTGAGGTCGCGGTGCACCAGGCCCGCGGCGTGGATGGCCTCCAGGCCGCCCACGAGGCCCGCGCCGAGCGCCCGGACCGCCTCGACGTCGAGCACGCCGTTGCGCGCGACGGCGTCGTGCAGCGACGGGCCGGGCACGTAGGCGGTGGCCATCCAGGGCCGGTCGGCGTAGGCGTCGGCGTCGACCACCTCGGCGGTGTGATAGCCGCCGACCAGCCGGGCGGCCTCCACCTCGCGAGCGAACCGGACGCGGAACTCGTCGCCCCCGGCCAGGCCCGGGTGGATCACCTTGACCGCCACCACACGCCCGCCGCGGGAGCGGCCCACGTACACCTGGCCCATGCCGCCGGCGGCCAGCCGACCCAGCAGACGGTACGGCCCTGCCTGTGCGGGGTCGCCCGCGCGCAGCGTCTCGATCACGGGCGGGCCCCGGGTCGGCGCGTGGACCGGGGCATCAGCCGTTGCCGTTCTGGAGATCGTCGACGCTGTCCAACAGGTTCCGCAGGTACTCGTCGTACTCCGGGGTGCCGGGCTCTGGCATGTCGTCCAGCCGCTCCCGCTGCTCCTTCGACTGCTCCTCGTACAGCTTCTCGCTGTCCTCGCGGATCTTGTCCATCTGCTCCTGGATCTCCTCGGACACCAGCATGCAGCCCACGTTGACCTGCCCCGCCTCCTCGGCGACCACCTCGCCGTCGATCAGGATCCGGCAGGAGACCGCGATGTCGGCGCCGTCGACCAGCATGGCGGTCCGGTCCTTCCAGCCGGCCTCGGCGGACAGCGTGATGTGGGCGCCCTCGACCGCTCCCTTCGCCGTGATGGTCCGGCTCCAGGGCAGCTCGATCTCGGTGTACATCTTGTCGAGGTCCATGTCGGTGATGTCCTCCACGTTGCGGAACGAGTCCGCCAGCCCGGCCGGGCCCAGCCGCCCGTCGTACCGCACACCGAGGGCCGTGCTGTCCGCGTCCTCGCCCGTGGCGGTCACCTCGAGCGTGACCTCGTGGGTCTCGTCCGGCACGGTGAGCTGCATGTTGCCGACCGACGACGGTTCCGGGACCAGGTCCGCGCCTCCTCCGGCCTGGCCGCTGAAACCCCTGGTGAACGCCAGGGCGCCCGCGACGCCGACCACGACCGCCGCCACACCGACCCCGGTCCACAGCGCCGCCGGGGTGCGCCACCAGGCGCGGCGCCCGACGCCGGGGCCTTCGCCCGACGACGCGGTCCCGGTGCCGACGGCGCCGGCGGCTGCCGGAGTCGTGCCCGCCGGAGTCGTGCCCGCCGGCGCCGCGCCCACCGGAGCCGTGCCCGCCGGCAGCCGGCCCGTGCCCGGCGCCTCGATCCGCTCCGTCGCCGCGGGGTCGTGCGGCGACACCGACACCACGCCCGCCTCGACCCCGCCCACCTCGGCGGCGCGCTCCGCGATCATCGCGACGACGCCGGCCGGCAGCTCCCAGCCGCCGCCCGTGGCGCTGGCGAGCCGGTCCACGACGTCCGACGGCGCGGGGCGGTCGGCCGGCTCCTTCGCGAGGCAGGCCTCGACCAGCCCGCGCAGGCCCGACGGCACGCCGGCCAGGTCGGGCTCGTCCCGCACGACGCGCCGCGCGACGTCCTCGGCGGCGCCGCCCCCGAACGGGCTGCGGCCGGTGCAGGCGAACACGAGCACCGAGCCCAGCGAGAAGACGTCGGACGCCGGCGTGACGTCCAGGCCGCGCACCTGCTCCGGCGACATGTAGGGCGCCGTGCCGATCGACCCCTGGTGCGTCAGCGACGTCGCGTCGTGCTCCAGGGCGATGCCGAAGTCGACGACCCGGGGGCCGTCGTCGGCCAGCAGGATGTTGGACGGCTTGAGGTCGCGGTGCACCAGGCCCTGGGCGTGGATCGCGCTCAGCCCCTCGGCGAGGGTGGCGCCCAGGGTGCGGACCACAGACATGGGCAGCGCGCCCTCCTGCCCCACTGCGTCCTCCAGCGAGGGCCCCGCCACGTAGGCGGTGGCCATCCAGGGCCGCTCGGCGTCGGGGTCGGCGTCGACCACCTGCGCCGCCCAGAACCCGCCCACCCGGCGGGCCGCGGCGACCTCGCGCCGGAACCTGGTGCGGAACTCGGCGTCGCCCGCCAGGCCCGGGTGGACCAGCTTGACCGCGACGGGCCGCCCGGTCCGCGGGCGGCCCAGGTAGACGCTGCCCATCCCGCCGGACCCGAGCCGGCCCTCGATCACGTACGGCCCGACCTCGCGCGGGTCCTCCCCGCTGAGCGCTGCGATTGGCACTGTGCCCCCGACTCCTCATCCGACCGCCCCGAACCGGCTTCCGCGCCGGACTGCTGGCCTGATGGTAGAGGGCCTAACGTTTTGGTTCAATCGTTCCCGGGCAGGGGCCGTCCGGGCAGGTCAGGCCGCCGGCAGCAGCAGCGCGTCGTGCAGGGCCGACGCCGCGCCGTCCCGCTCGACGCTGCTCGTGACCTGGTGCGCGACGGCGCGGACGGCGTCCGGCGCGTGGCCCATGGCGATCGACACGCCCGCCCAGGAGAGCAGCTCGAGGTCGTTCTCGCCGTCGCCGATCGCCACGGTGCGCGACGGCGCGACACCGAGCTCGGCGCGGATGCTCTCCAGCGCGGTCGCCTTGCTGACGCCGGGGGCGGTGACGTCCACCCAGTCGACCCGGGTGGGGAACGCGGTGACGCCCGACTCGCGCAGCGCCGGGGTCAGGCGCTGGGCCCACTGCCCGTGCACGACGAGGCGCGGCGTCGGGCGCACCCAGATGTCCCCGACCCGCTGCAGCACCTCCTGGTGCCCGCCGAGCTGCCCGTCGGGGAACCGCTTGGTGACGCGGTAGCCCGTGCCGACCACCTCGGCCGCGAGCCGCAGGTCCGGGCGGATCCTCGACACGAGCCGGACCACGGGCTCGGCCTCGACGGGCGTCACCTGCACCACGGAGTAGCCGTTGCCGTCCAGGCGAGCGGTCACGGCGCCGTTGGCCGCGACCACCCAGCCGTCGCGGATGCCGAGCAGGCGCACCATCTGCACCGCGACCGACAGCGAGCGACCCGTCGCGATCGCCAGGTGGTGGCCGGCGGCGCGGACGGCCGCGAGCGCCTCGACGACGGCAGGGGTGGCCCGGCGTCCGGAACGAACGAGGGTCCCACCCAGGTCGCAGGCGACGAGGGCGGGTGTCGACGTCGGTACGTCGGGCAGTGCTGCGGTGGCCCCGGAGGCGGTCGCGGTCACGGTATTCCCCTGGTGATAGGTGGCGCGGCCCATCATCCCCCATACTAGGACATTTTGGAACTCGCATCTCGAGGCCGAGAAACGTCTTGTCCCAGGTCAGAGGCCTGCAGCGGCCGAAACGATACACGCCACGGCGGGTGAATGACGCACCCGTCCGGATCAGCGCTCGCGGACCGCGATCCCGGGGTACTCCAGCACCAAGCCGGCGGCGTCGAGGGTGAGCACGCACGCGAAGTCGAACGTGGCCGACGCGTAGTCCAGGAGCAGCGTGCCCGGCGTCCGCTCGCGGAACCGGTAGTCCTGCTCGATCCGCTGGACGCCGAGGTCCTGGGCCCGGACGAACGCCGCGGGCGACCGGTGCGTCCGGCCCGGCGACAGGTCGAGCCGGTGGACCGGCAGCGTGTTCGTCACCGCGGAGGACTCGAGGTCCACGTCGAGGCAGCCGTCCAGCCGGGGGTCGGGTGCGCCGTCGACGAGCCAGCGGGCCGGGGCGGGGTTCGTGTCGAGGCTCGGGACTGGGTCATGGAGCTGGGCGGTGCCGGCTGGGGCGTCCGTGTCAGCGTCGAGGTCGGCTCGTTCGAGGACGGTGCGGAGGGCGCCCGCCGCCGTCACCGCGACGATCTCGGCGCGGCGCGTGCGCCAGTGCCGGTCGACCTCGATCAGGTACCCGACCGACCATGCCTGCTCGCCCTCGACCGCGGCGGTGTGCCCGCGCAGCACGTGCCCCCGGTCGGTCCGCTCCGCGAACATGACCTCGAAGCCGGTCCGGACCCCGGCATGGGCCCAGGCCGACACCGGAGGCACCGGGCGCAGCCGCACGGTCCGACCCTAGCCAGTACCCGACGCCGCCGCTCGACCGCGAGCACCGCCGCCCGTTCAGCGCGGCGCGGTCAGCGGGGCGCGGTCAGCGGGGCGCGGTCAGCGGGGCGCGGTCAGATGAGCAGGTCGCGGTCAGATGACCATGCACCTGCTGCCAGACGGGCCTCCACCCTGGCAGCAGGTGCATGGCCATCTGTCGCGTCACTTACCCGGCCCGACCGACGCCTGGCGCAACCCCGCCCGGCCCGCCTCAGGCATCCGGAACCAGCCGGCGCAGCACGGGCTCCGCCGCCGCGACGACGTCGGACCCCTCGATGGCGCCCGAGAGCCACAGGCTCGCGAAGCCGTGCGCCACGGACCATGCGGCGCGGGCACCGTCGGCGTCGGGCGCGAGGTCCGCGAGCGCCGCGGAGGCCGCCTGCTCGGCGGCGCGCAGGTCGGCGTCGTCGCCGTGCAGCAGGCTGCGGTCGAACATGACAGCGAAGTGCCCGGGGTGCCCGACGGCGAACCGCACGTAGGCGACGCCCGCGGCCAGCAGGTCGTCGCCGGCCTGGTCCAGGGCCTCGGCGAGCAGCGCGAAGCCTTCGGTGGCGACGGCGGTGAGCACGCCCGCCTTGTCGCCGAAGTGGTGCGCGGGTGCCGCGTGGGACACGCCCGCGAGCCGCGCCAGCTCACGCAGGCTGAGGCCGGCGGCTCCACGTTCGGCGACGGCGGTCGCGGCTGCCGCGGTCATCGCACGGCGCAGGTCTCCGTGGTGGTAGCTCATGGGGCTCCGTCCTCTCGCGTCCGCGTCTCGTGACCAGCTCGCCCAATCTTGCCATTGACAAGATAGCAGCGCGAGTGGTGAGGTGTCGCACGAACTTGTCACCGTCAAGATCGGAGCGGTCATGCCTGTCCCCCTTCCCGTCCTCCTGATCGGGATCACGGCGCTGGCGCGCCTGGTCGGCCTCGCGGTCCCAGCCCTCGACAGCTGGCACGACGCCACGCGCATCGGCATCGCGGCCGTCTACCTGATCGCGGCGTCCGGACGGCTCATCCCGCACGTGCGCCGGGACCTGGTCCGCATGGTGCCGCCGGGCCTGCCGCGCCCGGACCTGCTCGTGGCCGGTACGGGCGTCCTGGAGCTCGCGGGCGCGATCGGCCTGCTGGTGCCCGCGACGGCGCCCGCCGCCGCGATCTGCCTCGGGCTCCTCACCCTGGCCATGACGCCGGCCAACATCTCCGCGGCGCGGCGCGGTGTCCTCTTCGACGGCAAGCCGCCCACCCCGGTCGGACGCCGCCTCGCCGAGCAGGCGCTCTACCTGGCCGCGCTGGCCGCCGTCGTCTGGCTGCCGTTCTGATGCCGGCCGGCCGGAGCCTCGCCGGCCCGCCGACCCGGCGACGTCGAGCACAGCAGTTGTTGCCAGGGA
>NZ_JBHVEG010000219.1:0-9298 GCF_042802395.1 Promicromonospora sp. NPDC057488 | reverse complement strand
GACAGGCGTAGACATTGTCTACGCAGAGCAACACACCCCGCGCACCTACGTTCTTCCCCGAGCGACACGCCGTGCGACACACCGTCGGCAGCGGCGCAGGCGCCCCGGTCGGGCGCGACGCTCGGGCAGGTCAGGCCTCCGCGACCAGCGAGAACAGGTCCTTCGGGTTCGTCGGCTCGGCGATGAGGTCCAGGTGCTGCAGCAGCTCCGGGGCGTTGGCCGTGACGTCCTCCAGCACGAACTTCAGCGCGGTCCAGTCCTCCACGGCGAAGCCGACGGAGTCCCACACGATCAGCTCGTCCTGGCTCCGGCGACCCTGCGCCGCACCCGTGACGACCTGCCACAGCTCCGTCACCGGGAAGTCGGCGGCCTGGCGCTGGATCTCGCCCTCGATCCGGGTCTGCTCCGGCAGCTCGACGAACACGCTGGCACGCGCCACGATCGCCGGGTCCAGCTCGGTCTTGCCCGGGCAGTCGCCGCCGATCGCGTTGATGAACACGCCGCCGGTCACGTCGGCGTCGTGCAGCACGGTCGCGTTCTGCTTGTCGGCGGTGCAGGTCGTGATGACGTCGGCGCCGCGCACCGCATCGGCGGCGTCGTCGGCCAGGACGACGTCGAAGCCGAGCGCCTTGGCGTGCTTCGCCAGCTTCTCCATCGCGTCGCGGTCGACGTCGAAGACCCGCAGCGTCTCGATGCCGAGCTCGGCGCGCATGCCGAGGGCCTGGAACTCGGCCTGCGAGCCGCAGCCGATCAGGGCGAGCGTCCGCGAGTTCGCGGGCGCCAGGTAGCGGGCGGCCAGCGCCGACGTCGCCGCCGTGCGCAGGGCGGTGAGCAGCGTCATCTCGGCGAGGAACGTCGGGTAGCCGTTGCCGACGTCGGCGAGCATGCCGATCGCGGTGACGGTCTGGAAGCCGTTGGCCGGGTTGAGCGGGTGCCCGTTGACCAGCTTGAAGCCGTAGGTCTCGGCGTCGGAGGTAGGCATGAGCTCGATGACGCCCTCCGGGGAGTGCGACGCGATGCGCGGGCGCTTGTCGAGCTCGGGCCAGCGCGCGAAGTCGCGGTCCAGGGCGTCGGTCAGCGCGGCGATGGCGGCCTCCGGGCCGCGGCGGGCGACCCAGCGGGCGGTGGCGGCGACGTCGAGGTACGGGACGGTGGTCATCGGGTCTCCTCGGTGGTGGCGGCAGTTGCGGAGGTGGCGGCGGCCGCGTCGGCGAGCACGGCGCCGGCGAGCACCGTCGCGGCCAGCGCGGTGCCGGTCAGCGCGGGCAGGGCGGACGGCGTGGTGGTCTCGGGGCGCAGCTCGAGCGTGCAGCACTTCACCGAGCCGCCGCCCTTGAAGATCTCGGACAGGTCGATGCCCACGGGCACGAAACCGCGCTCCTTGAGCGCCTCGGCGTAGGCGCCGGCGCGGTCGCTGAGGAACACGTGCAGCCCGTCGGAGACGACGTTCAGGCCCAGGACGGCGGCGTCCTCGGCGCCGACCAGGATCGCGTCGAGGAAGCGCTCGCGCAGGGTCTCCTGCGCGGCCGGGCTGAAGGCCTCGGGGTGGTAGGCCACGACGGTCTCGCCGGTGACGGCGCCGTCGTCCAGCACGGACAGGGCGGTGTCGAGGTGGTAGTAGCGCGGGTCGACCAGCTCGAGCGGGACCAGCTCGATGCCCTGCTCGGCGAGCTCCAGCCGCTCGGCCACCTCGGCGTGGCCGGCGGGCGTGGTGCGGAAGCCGGTGCCGGCGAGCAGCAGCTTGCCGATGAGCAGCAGGTCGCCCTCGCCCTCCATGACCTCGACGGACTCGCCGAGCCGGCGATAGCCCTCGGCCTCGGGCGTCCCGAACCAGCGGTCGTACGCCGGGCCCTCGGCCGCGCGCTCCGGGTAGGTGAACCGGGCGGCGAGCGCCCGTCCGCCGACGACGATGCCGCCGTTGGCCGCGTAGACCATGTCGGGCAGGCCCGCCTCGGGCTCGATGACGTCGACCTTGTGACCGCGGGCCTCGTAGGCCGTGCGGAGCGCCTCCCACTGGGCGAGCGCCTTGGTGGTGTCGACGGGCGAGGACGGGTCCATCCAGGGGTTGATGGCGTAGACGACGTCGAAGTACGTGGGCGGGCACATGAGGTAGTGCCGCGGGGTGGCGGTCCGCTGCGCGGTGGTCTGCGTCATGGCGCGAGGCTACGGCCGCACCGATTCACAACAGGCACGCATCCGTTGCGCATCCTGCCGCGGATTCTTGCGTGATCGCTCGCTGTATTGAACGATTCGTTCATGGATGCCGTGAACCGGGCGATCGTCGGAGAGCTGTTGCGGGACGGGCGCGCCACCTACCAGGAGGTCGGCAGCGTCGTGGGTCTGTCGGCTCCCGCGGTCAAGCGCCGGGTGGACCTGATGATCGCCCGCGGGGAGATCGCGGGCTTCACCGTGCGCGTGGACCCGCAGGCGATGGGCTGGATCCTGGAGGGCTACGTCGAGATCTTCTGCTCCGGGATCGTCTCCCCCAAGGTCCTGGAGCGCGACTTCGCCCCGATCCCCGAGGTGGTGCGGGTCTCCACCGTGACCGGCGACGCCGACGCGATGGTGCACGTCATGGCCACGAGCATGGAGGAGATCGAGCGCACGGTGGAGCGCATCCGCACCGTCACGCACGTGGTCAAGACGCGCACGGCGCTGGTGATGTCGCGGGTGATCGACCGGCCCGGCGCCTGAGCCGGACCGGGCCGACGGCGGACCACCCGGCGGCGCACCTTAGGCTGTCCTCACAAGACGTTTCCCCAAGGACCGGAGGGCGCCCTCGATGCTCAGGACCGCGGTTTCGGACGACGTCGCCGGCTGGCTCGACGTGCTCGGCCCCCTCGCCTTCTACCTGGTGGTCTGGGGCCTCGTGTTCGTCGGCACCGCGTTCTTCGTCGGTGTGTTCATCCCGTTCCTGACGGGCGACGGGCTGCTGTTCGGCGCGGGCATCGTGGCGGGCAGCACCGACCGCATCGACATCTGGGTGCTGGCGATCGGCGTCGGCATCGCCGCGGTGGCGGGCGACCAGGTCGCGTTCGTGCTGGGCCGCCGCTACGGGCGGCCGTACCTCGAGTCGCGCCGGGGCCGCTGGGTGCAGGCCGCCGTGGTGCGCACCGAGCGGTTCTACGACCTGTTCGGCTGGTGGTCCGTGGTGATCGGCCGGTACATGCCCTGGGCCCGCGTCTTCGTGCCCGTGATCGCGGGCGTTACGCGCATGCCGTACCTCAGGTTCCTCACGGCGAACGTCTTCGGGGCCCTGAGCTGGGCGGTGCTGATCACGGTGCTGGGCTACTACGCGGCGTCCGACCCGTCGGTGCGGCCCATCGCCTACGTCGTGGCCGGCGTCGTCATCGCGGCGTCGGTTGTCGCGGGCATCCGGGCCTGGCGGCACGACCGGGCCAGCCGGCCGCACGCCGAGGCGACGCAGGGCGAGGCGACGCCGCGCGAGGCCACGCCGGGCGAGTGATCGGCCGGGCGATCAACAGCCCTCGCCGTGCGATCAACCGCGCGGTCCGGGCGCGAGCCAGGCTTGCGTCATGAGCACGAGCACAACCACCACCACGCGGCCCGGACCCGGCGTGGCCCCGTCGTCGGACAATCCAACCTGGACCCCCGTGGTCGCCCTCTCGTTCGGCATCGCGATGGTGGTGCTCAGCGAGTTCCTGCCGGCCGGCGTGCTGCCGGCGCTGGCCGCCGACGTCGGCGTCAGCGAGGGGACGGCCGGGCTGGCCGTGGCCGCGACCGCCATCGCGGGGGCCTTCACGGCGCCGAGCATCGCGGTGCTGCTGCCCCGCGCCGACCGGCGCACGGTGCTGGTCACCCTGCTCGCGCTGGCCGCGGTGTCGAACCTCGCCGTGGCGGTCGCGCCCAGCTTCGCCGTGCTGCTGGTGGGCCGGCTGCTGCTCGGGATCGCGCTGGCCGGGTACTGGTCGTTCGCGTTCGGCGCCGGCACCAGCGCGGTGCCCGGCAAGGACCGCGTGGTCTCGTCGGCGCTG
Source organism: Promicromonospora sp. NPDC057488 (assembly GCF_042802395.1). Lineage (NCBI taxonomy): Bacteria > Bacillati > Actinomycetota > Actinomycetes > Micrococcales > Promicromonosporaceae > Promicromonospora > Promicromonospora sp. NPDC057488. The sequence goes on along the minus strand of NZ_JBHVEG010000219.1, from coordinate 5,303 downwards.
GCGTTCGGTACCAGCATCTCGACCGTCGTCGGCATCCCGGTGGCGTCCGTGATCGGCGATGCCGTCGGCTGGCGCGCCACCTTCGGGGGCGTGGCGGTGCTGACCGCGCTCGGCGCCGTCGTGCTCGCCCTGACCCTGCCGTCGGTGCCGGCCCACCCGACCGCGGGCCTGCGGATGTTGACCGCCGCGCTGCGCAACCGGCGGCTGCTGGCGGGCATCGCCTGCGTGGTGCTGGTCGCGTTCGCCAACTTCACCGCCTACCCCTACATCCGCATCGCGATCGAGCGGGTGGACCCGTCGACCACCACGTGGATGCTGCTGGCCTGGGGCCTCGGCGGCGCGGTGGGCACGGTGCTCGCCGGGGTGCTCGCGCGGTGGCTCCGGCCGCTGGCGGCCACGGCCCCGCTGGCGCTGGCCGCGGCGCTCGTGCTGACGGCGTTCGCCTCGACCGTGCCGGTGCTGGCCGTCGCGGTGGTGCTGTGGGGCCTGTCCATGAGCATGGTGCCGGTGTTCTCGCAGCTCTGGGTCACCCGGGTCGAGCGCGAACGGGCCGAGTCCGCGATGTCGCTGCAGGTGACCGCCTTCCAGGTCGCGATCACCGCCGGGTCGTCGCTGGGCGGCGCGCTACTGGACGGCCACGGCGTCCGGCCGCTGATGCTGGTCGGCGCGGCCGCCGCGGTCGCGGCCGGCCTCGGCTGGGCGGTCCTGCGGGTGCCGCGCCGCTGAGGCGGGCGGGGCGGAGGGGACCCAGGGGCGGGCCTGACGCCTGAGGACCGGGGGCGGCGGGACGGCCGGGGACTGCTGGACGGCCGAGCCCGGCTGGACCGCCGGGCCAGTCGGGGCCGGCCCGGCCCGCCACGCGAGCGGTGAGCGCCCGTGGTCGGACGCGAACGCCCGGCTGAAGGCCGCCACCGAGCCGTAGCCCACCTCGAACGCGACGCGCGTGACCGGCAGGCACCGGTCGGTGAGCAGCGTGCGGGCCCGGTGCATGCGCACCTCGCGCAGCATCTGCATGGGGCTGTGCCCGGTGGCGCGGCGGAACCGTTCGGTCAGAGCGGAGCGCGACAGGTGCACGAGCGCCGCCATCCGGTCCAGCGTCCACGGCTCGCCGGGGCTGGCCGCGAGCGCCGCGACGACGTCGGCCACCTGGGTGTCCGCGGGGCCGGCACCCGCGGCGCCGTCGGACGCCGGGCCGCCGTCGAGGGCGTGGCCCTGCTGCCAGAGCGCCGTCATCGCCGCCCCGATGAGGCCGGCGTAGCTCGCGGCGAACGGGGCCGGGCTGGAGATCGCGTCGAGCGGGCACGCGGTCACGAGCGCGACGACGCCGCGCTGCCGCTCGTCGAACCCGCGCACCACCAGCGGGCTCGGCAGCACCGCGCCCGGGGCCGCGCGCCGCAGGTCGCCGTGCACCAGGTCGGTCTCGGCGTCGGCGGTGAGGCGGTGCGCGGTCCGGGCGTCGACGAGCACGGCGTCGCCGGACAGCACCCGGTGCCGCGCGTCGGCGGTCTCCAGCGTCACGGCGCCGGCGAGCACGACGGCCCACAGGGCACCGGGCCGGGACCGTACGTCACCGGCGGCGAGCCGCTCGCGCCGCAGCGCCGTCATCTCCCACTCCATACGAGACGGAGCCAATTGGGCGCGCCGGCTATTCCCGGGGCCGGTCGCGGCGCGTCCTGACATACTGCCGATCACCCGGCCGCCGTCCCGTCAGGCCGCACCCATCCGGAGGAAACCGCCTTGCTGATCGTCGGACTCGTGCTCGCGGGCGTCGCCGCGCTCATCCACGTGTACATCTTCTACCTGGAGTCCTTCGCGTGGACCGAGAAGCGCACCCTCGCGACGTTCGGGATGAGCGCCGAGGAGGCCGAGGTGACCAAGCCGCTCGCGCTGAACCAGGGGTACTACAACCTGTTCCTCGCGATCGTCACGGGTGTCGGCATCGTCCTGACGGGGACCGGGTCGACGGCGGCGGGCGCCGCGCTGGTCCTCGCCGGGGCGGGCTCGATGTTCGCGGCGTCGCTCGTGCTGGTGATCTCCGACCCGACCAAGCGCGGCGCCGCCCTCAAGCAGGGCCTGGTGCCGCTGCTGGGTGTGATCGCACTGGCCATCGGCCTGCTGCTCTGACGCTGGCCGACGGGGCGCTGCCGGTCCGGCGGGCCACCGCCGGGTAGTCGGTAGAACGTCAGGTGGTCGGTAGCTCGGAATGCCGATCACCTGACGTTCTACCGATCATTCGGCGTCGACGGCACGGAGCCGGCGCAGCGAGCGCGCGTCCTCGAAGCCGACCGTGCGGGCCGCCTGCTCCGACGTGGCGCCCTGGCCGATGAGGTGCTCGGCGCGCTCGCGCCGCAGCAGCTGCTGGTAGCGCAGGGGCGTCACCCCGGTCGCCCGGGTGAACGCCCTGGTCAGCGTGCGCTCGGCGACGCCGGACCGCGCCGCCAGGTCGGCGAGCGGGAGCGTCCGCGCGAAGTGCTCGTCGATGTGGTCCTGGGCCCGGTGCACGGTGTCGTCCACGTGCGACCGGTGCCGCAGCATCGCGCTGGCCTGCGGCTCGGTCCCGTTCCGGCGGGCGTACACGACCATCTCCCTCGCCACCTGGGCGGCCAGCGCCGGGCCGTGCCGCATGGCGAGCAGGTGCAGCGAGAGGTCGATGCCGCTGGCGATGCCCGCGGAGGTCACCACGCCGTCGTCGGTGGTGAACAGGACGTCCCGCACCACGTGCGCCCGCGGGTGCCGCGCCGCCAGCGCGTCCTGGACGGCGTGGTGCGTGGTGCAGCGCCGGCCGTCGAGCAGTCCCGCCTGACCGAGTGCGTCGGAGCCCGCGCACACGCTGGCCACGGTGCCGCCTGCCGCGTGGTGGGCGCGGAGCCGCTCGCGCGTCTCCGCGGTCAGACGGGGCCACGCCTGCGGGTCGTCCCCGACGCGCCACCCGGGGACGACGACGAGGTCGTCCGGGCCGAGCGCCGGCCAGCCGGTACCGGCGACCAGCGGGAGGCCCTGCGCGGAGGCGACGACGGCGACGTCGGGCACGGGGCTGCCCGGGGTGGCGCCGGCCACGCTGCCCTCGGCCGGGGCGCCAGACACGTACCGCAGGTCGTAGCGGTGGCCGAAGTCCCCGGCCGTGAAGAACGCCTGCGCGGGGCCCGCCAGGTCGAGCAGGTGGACCCCGGGCAGGAGCAGGAAGACGACGGTGGTCACGCCGTCGATGCTGCCACCTCGGCCTTGGCCGTGTCCTCGGACTCCAGCTCGGCGACGGTCGCGATGCGCGCGAACCGGTCACGGAGCACGGTCTCCGTGCGCTCCAGGATGTCGGCGGCGCTGAACCGGCCCAGCGGGTCGGTCGTGGTCGCGTCGCTGACGAACGTCACGTCGTAGCCGAGGTCGGAGGCGACTCGCGTGGTGGTCTCCACGCACTGCTCGGCGCGGATGCCGCAGATCCGCAGCTCGCGCACGCCGTGGGTGGTGAGGATCTGCTGGAGGTTGGTCGTGGTGAACGCGTTGTGCGAGGTCTTGCGCAGGAGCGGCTCGCCGGGCAGGGGCTCGCTCAGCTCCTCGAACAGACGGACGTGACCGGACTCGGGGTCGAACGGGTTGCCCGACCCCGGCTCGGTGTGCAGCACCCGGACCACGAGGTCGCCGGCCGCGCGGGCGAGGTCGACCAGGCGGTCGACCGGCTCGGCGATCCCCGGGTTGAGGGTCTCGGCCCACAGCGGGCGCACGCGGAAGGACTCCTGGACGTCGATGACGATCAGTGCTCTGCTCATGACCCCAGTGTGGTCCCCGGTGCGGCCCGTGCGGGAGGCTGGATCAGGTCGTCGGGCGGACGGATCCGGTCACCGCGTCAGGCCGCGAACGCTCCCGCGTTCCGGCGCGCCCAGTCCGCGAACGTGTGCGCCGGCCGCCCCAGCACGCTCTCGACGTCGCGGCTGACGAGCTGCTCCTGCGGCGTCGGCTCGCCCAGGATCGCGAGCGTGCCGTCGACGATCGGCTCCGGCATGTACGCGAGCATGTCGGTTCGCGCTTGCTCGCGCGTGAGCTCGACGAGGGTGAGCGGGATGCCGAGCACGTCGGCGAGCGCCGCCGTCCGGTCACGGGGCGACAGGGCTGCAGGTCCGGTGAGCACGTAGGCACGGCCGGCATGACCGTCGTCGGCCAGGGCGGCGGCCGCGACCTGCGCGATGTCGAGCGGGTCGACGGCGGGCAGCGCGACGTCGCCGAACGGCGCGTGGACGGCCCGCTCCGACCGGACCGTCGGGACCCAGGCGAGCGCGTTGCTGGCGAAGTCGGCGGGCCGCAGCAGCGTCCACTCCAGGCCCGAGCCCTGCACCCGCTTCTCCAGCTCGGCGAGCGGACCGTGCGAGACCGATCCGGCACGCGTGACGGCGCCGAGCGAGGACAGCAGGACGAGCCGTCGCACACCGGACTCGGCGGCCGTGCCGATGATCCGCTCGGTGTCCAGGTGCCCGCCCGAGCCCGGCACCAGCAGGAACATGGCGTCCGCGCCGCTGACGGCGGCACGCAGGCTCGCCGGTTCTGCCAGGTCGGCGCTCACCCCGCGGACCAGCGGGTCGTCGAGCGGGGCGGCACCCGCGCGGGAGACGGCGGTGACGTCGTGCCCCCGCCGGGCGAGCTCTGCGACCAGCGGCCGCCCGATGTTCCCCGTGGCTCCGGTGATGACGATCATGGGTGCTCCTTGTCGGTGGGACACAGCCCTGGACCAGGGCCGGACGGCCCCTGTGGCCGCCGTGCTGCCGACGTTACGAGCCTCAGTACAGTAGGTTCCCTCAGGAAAGTATTGGAGCCTGCCATGCCCGACGCGGCACCCACCACGAAGCCCGGCACCGGCACCTGGTGCCCGCAGCCCGACGACGACCCGGCCGCCGCCTGCCCCATCTCGCCGGTCGTCGACCTCGTGTTCAGCCGGTGGACCACGCCGATCCTGTGGGTGCTGCAGGCGCACGGGACCCAGCGCTTCGTCGAGCTGGAGCGGCGGATCGGCGTGACGCCGAAGGTGCTGACCCAGCGCCTGCGCCAGCTCGAACGGGACGGCCTGGTCCAGCGCAGGATCTACGCGGAGGTCCCGCCACGCGTGGAGTACGCGATCACCGAGCTGGGCAGCAGCCTGCAGTCCGTCTTCGCGGCACTGGGCGACTGGGGCGACACACACATGGCCGACGTCGAGCACTCCCGCGCGACGTACACGGGCCCACTCCCCCGCTGACCCTGCGCTGGTCCGCCCCTGCGCTGGTCCGCCGAGGCGGCCTGGGCGGTCGGCAAAAGGTCAGGTGGTCGGCAGCTCGAGC
>NZ_JBHVEG010000218.1:0-9316 GCF_042802395.1 Promicromonospora sp. NPDC057488 | reverse complement strand
GCACCACGGCCGGCCACCGCGGCCGTCACCACCGCAGCCGCCCCGCCTGCGCGAAGCATGCCCTCAAGCACCGACCACCGAGGAGTACCACTCATGCTGTCCGCATCCGTCACCATCGACCCGGCGTTCGTCGTCGGACCGGTGCGCCCCCGTACGTTCGGCTCGTTCGTCGAGCACCTGGGCCGCAGCGTCTACACGGGACTGCACGAGCCCGGCCACCCGACGGCGGACGCCGACGGGTTCCGGGGCGACGTCGTCGAGCTCACGCGGGAGCTGGGCGTCTCGACGGTGCGCTACCCCGGCGGCAACTTCGTCTCGGGCTACCGCTGGGAGGACGGGATCGGGCCGGTCGAGCAGCGCCCCCGCCGCCTGGACCTCGCCTGGCACTCGACCGACCCCAACCTCGTGGGCGTCGACGAGTTCATGCGCTGGTGCGCCCGCACCGGCGTCGAGCCGATGATGGCCGTCAACCTCGGGACGCGCGGCGTCCAGGAGGCTCTGGACCTGCTGGAGTACTGCAACGTGCCCGGCGGTACCACCTGGAGCGACCTGCGCCGGGCGAACGGGGCCGAGGACCCGTACCGGATCAAGATGTGGTGCCTGGGCAACGAGATGGACGGCCCGTGGCAGATCGGCCACAAGACGGCGCAGGAGTACGGGCGCCTCGCGGCCGAGACCGCGCGGGCCATGCGCATGGTCGACCCGGACCTGGAGCTCGTGGCGTGCGGCTCGTCGGGCTCACAGATGCCCACCTTCGGCGAGTGGGAGCACACGGTGCTCACCGAGGCGTACGAGCACGTCGACCACATCTCGGCGCACGCGTACTACTGGGAGGAGGACGGCGACCTCGCCTCCTTCCTGGCCTCCGCGGTGAACATGGACCACTTCGTCGACTCCGTCGCCGCCACCGCCGACGCCGTGCGCGCGGCGGGCAAGCACACCAAGCACATCCACGTCTCGTTCGACGAGTGGAACGTCTGGTACCAGAAGCGCGCGGAGTCGCGCCCGCCGTCGGGCGACGACTGGCCCGTGGCCCCGGTGCTGCTGGAGGACCGCTACAACGTGGCCGACGCCGTCGTGGTCGGCAACCTGCTCATCTCGCTGCTGCGGCACACGGACCGCGTGCACGCCGCGTCCCTGGCCCAGCTCGTCAACGTCATCGCGCCGATCATGACCGAGCCGGGCGGCCGCTCCTGGCGGCAGACGACGTTCCACCCCTTCGCCCTGACCGCACGGCACGCCGCCGGCGAGGTGCTGCGTCTGGCGGTGGACGCCCCGGTGCAGGAGACGGCGAAGTTCGGCCCGGTGCCGGTGCTCGACGCGGTCGCCACGCATGACACCGAGACGGGCGGCGTCGTCGTGCTCGCGGTGAACCGGTCGCTCACCGACGACGTGGCGCTCGACGTGGACCTGCGCGGCTTCCCGGGGCTCCGGGTAGTGGAGGCGCTCACGCTGGCCAACCCCGACCACACGTGGTCCGCGACGGCCGACGACGCCACCTCGGTGCTGCCGCGCGCGAACACCACGGCCAAGGTCGCCGACGACCGCGCGCACGTCGACCTGCCGCCCGTCTCCTGGTCGATGGTCCGGCTCGAACGGGCCTGACCCCGAGCGCGCCGACGACGCGTCCCCTCGCCGCGCTCACGCCGGCGAGAGGACGCGCCGTCCGCCCCGGGCCTTAGCGCTGGAGCGTGAGCAGCCCCGGCCGGTACGGGAGCAGGCCGTAGTCCCCGCCGGAGCTGGGCGACCGGCCCTGGTACAAGAGCTGCAGGTTGCACGGGTCGACCGTCATGGTCTGGTCCGCCGTGGTCCGGAGCAGCTCACCGTGGCTGATGTCGTTGGTCCAGGTGGCACCGCTGTTGGCCTTGCCGGCGAACGGGTTGCTCTCCGTCGCCGCCTGCGGGGTCCACGACCCGGAGAGGCTGTTCGCCGTGAACGAGCGGAAGTACCGCCCGTTGGCGCCGATCGCCTCGACGATCATCAGGTACTTGTTCTGGTCCTGGAGCTTGTAGACCTGGACGGCCTCGAACAGGTTGTTCGTGGTGTCGCTCATGATGGTCTCGTAGGAGCTGCCGAAGCTGCCCGGGAAGCTGCCGATGGGCATGCTCGCCCGGTAGATCTTCCCGTTGTCCCCGGCGAAGAACAGGTACATGTTCGTGCCGTCGCCGATGAGCGCCTGGTCGATGGGCCCGGTGCCGGAGCCGGAGATCGATCCGGTGAACAGCGGGCTGGCGGCAGACCAGCCGTTCGGGTTCGTGGGGTCGCTGGAGGTCCGGTACATGAACGGTGCGGGACCCCACTGGTAGGCCAGCACCCAGAGGTTCCGCGGCGCGAAGTAGAAGAGCGTCGGGGCCACCGTCGCGGACGACATCGTGTTCTGCGTGGCTCCGGCCATGCCCGACCAGCCGCTGAAGAGGCTGAAGTTCATCGAGCCCCAGGACGTGCCCGTATCGTGCGTCGTCGCATAGACGAGCTGCTGACCGTTGTAGGGCGCGACCGTGAAGTCCTTGAGCGAGACCCAGCCGGACTTCGGCGTGGCCAGCACCCCGGTGGAGGACCAGCGGTACGTCGACGGCAGGTCGCAGGCCGACGCCGCGTTGCTCACGAGCGAGGCGTCGTCGAGGTAGAGACCGTCGGTGCCCGCGGCCGTCTCCACGTAGAACGTGGCGGACGACAGCGTCCCGGACCAGGACACCGTCGCCGTGCCGGTCAGCTGCGTCCAGCCCGAGGAGCTGACCGCGCCCTGGGCGAGGTTGACGTAGCTCGTCGTACCGCCCGCGGTCACGGCCAGCGTGACCCGGCCGGTCGGCGTCCCGCTCTGGGAGCGCACCCACACGCTCGCCGTGTAGCTGGTGTTGTTGGTGAGTGCGGAGGTCACGGTCTGGGCCGGGCCGTTCCACGCCGCGGTGCGACCGGTCCGCAGGAGCGACCGGGTTCCGCCGTGGACCGGGCTCGTGCTGGACGTCACCGACCCGGCGCCGAAGGCCGACCAGCCGGTGGTGCCGTTCTCCAGGTCCCCGTTCGTGAGCAGGTTGCTGCTCGCGGCGGCTGCCGGTGCCACCTCTGCGGGCGCTGCCACGGCCGGGACCAGCACCAGGGCCGCGGCCAGCCCGAGCACGAGACTTGCGATGGACTTCCTCATCCTTCGCTCCTTTGCCTGTCGGGGCGCGGCCGCCGTCGGCCGCGCCTGGGCATTACGCGCCACCACCTGCACGGGCCAGGACATGTGAGCGCTAACACCGTTGTTGCACGCAAGCCCATGAGTGGTGACAGATTTATCGATACAGTAGCGCGCACCTCATGCCACATACAAGGCGTTTGCGACAAACAGCTTCGGCAGAATCGGTTCTTGTCGCACCCCTTATTTAACGTTAAAGTCCAGCCTGACCGGATCGCACTCGTGCAAGGGAGCACGCAGATGGTCCGTGAGTCGACACAGCGGTGTGCCGGCCCTCGTGTTCGAGGTCAACGAGTCCGAACGAGAGGAAAGTCGATGGCGATGGAATCTCAGGCAAGGCCCGCCCACCCGATCCGGCGAGGACGACGAGCGCTCGCGGCCGCGGCCGCGAGCGCGGTGGTGACGGGGGCGGTGCTCGTCGCGCCGCACGCCGCCGCGCAAGCGGTGAGTGCCGACCCGTGGGTGAGCGAGGTCCCGGGCAACCCGATCTCGGACGTCTACCGCTTCACGGTGCCCCGTGCCGCGGTGACCGAGGCGACCGGCCTCGGGAGCGGCCCCGTCGCGGTGCAGGGGAACTTCGGTCCGGGCAAGGCGTGGACCGACCTCAACATGGGAACCAGCGGGTCGGACCTGACCGCCACGCTCGGCCCCCTCGAGCCCGGCCTGTACTACTACCAGTACGCGGCGCGCCCGGCCGCGGACCAGGACGCGGTCGCCTTCCGCAACCCCGCCGTACCCCAGGAGGTGACGTCGAAGCCCGCCTACAGCACCATGTTCGTGCCCGGACCGGGCGCGGAGTGGCTCGACGACGTGACCGACGGTGGCGAGCTCGAGACGATCGAGTACGGCAAGGGTCCGAAGCACACGAAGGAAGCGCTCGTGTGGACGCCCCCGGGCTACGACGCGGACCGCGCGGAGAAGTACCCGGTGCTGTACCTGCTGCAGGACGAGGGGCAGAGCTACCGCGAGTGGGTGGAGCTGGGCCGGCTCGGCCAGATCATGGACAACCTCACGCTCGACGGCGACGCCGAGCCGATGGTGGTCGTCATGGGCGACGCCGCGGCACCGGGCCCCGCCGGCGTGACGAAGGAGCTGCTGCCCGCCGTCGAACGGGCCTTCAACGTCTCCCACAAGGGGTCGGGCCGCGCTGTCGCCGGAATCGGCGGCGGTGGCGAGCTGGCCCTGGACGCCGTGGTCGCCAAGCCGCGGGACTTCGCCAACGTCGGCTCGTTCTCGGGCGGTTACGACAAGCCGATCCCGCGCGGCAAGGCCAAGCAGATCAACGACTCGACCGACGTCGTCCGCCTGTACGCGGGCAACGTCACCGACCCCGCGTACGACGACACGGTCGCGCTGGCGGACCGGCTGACGCAGGCGGGCGTGGAGTTCCAGCCCGACGGGTCGGACCCTGAGACGGGCGGCACCTGGGACACCTGGCAGAAGAACCTGCACGACTTCGCCGGGCGCATCTTCCAGGAGGTCGACGACGAGGGCCCGAGCGAGGGCCACCTGCCGTTCGTGCAGCACGAGCTGCCGGCGGCGGGCACGACCCCGACGCCGTGGGTCGACGAGAACGGCGTCGTCACCTTCGAGCTCGGCCCCGAGCTCGCCGACGCGAACAACATCACCGTCTGGGGCAACTTCGGTCCGGCCGGAAGCTGGCCGCGCACCCACATGGTCCAGCAGGACGACGGTTCGTGGCGGCTCTCGCTGGCCGTCGAGGGCGGGTCCTACTACTACAAGTTCGTGGTCGACGGCGTCGACCGCAAGGACGCCGGCAACCCCACGAAGGTGCTCTCGGAGCCGACGTGGAGCACCTTCACCGCCGACGGCGACACGATCCGGGGCCGGTACACCGCCGAGGTGCCGCCCGAGGCGCGGGGTGACGTCAGCGTCATGAGCTACGCCAGCACCGCGGGCGGTGGCACACAGCGCTCGGCGTACGTGTGGACGCCCCCGGACTACGACGCGGACCGCGCCGAGGAGTACCCGGTCTTCTACCTGCAGCACGGCGGCGGGCAGACGTGGACCGACTGGGTCGAGGTGGGCTACGTCCAGCGCATCCTGGACAACCACTACCTGCGGGGCGACATCGTGCCGATGGTGGTCGTCATGGCCAACGGGAACGGCGTCGACTTCCCCACGGAGATCACGACGCGCATCGTGCCGGCCGCCGAGGAGCAGTTCAACATCAGCTCCCAGGGTGACCAGCGCGCTCTGGCGGGTCTTTCCATGGGCTCGGGCCACACGCTCAGCACGCTCTGGGCGCACCCCGGCGAGTTCGGCTACATCGGCGCCATGTCGGCGTTCGGCGCGCCCCCGGCAAACGCGGACGTGGAGGCCATCAACGAGGGCACGAAGCTGCTGCGCGTCTACTCGGGTGACACGCAGGACTTCACCTACGGTGCGACGTTGCAGCTGATCGACGCCATGGAGAGCCGTGGGGTGAACCACGAGTTCGCGCCCATCGTCCCGGGCCCGCACAGCTGGGACGTCTGGCAGAAGTCGCTGATCGACTTCCTCCCCCGGCTGTTCACGGAGGACGCGGGCGCCTGACGTCGCCCTGACGCGGTGCGGTCGGCGGGTCCACCCCACCGGCCGCACCGTCAGTCAAGGTGCCGCAGGTCCGGCCACAGGGCGTCCCAGCCGCCTGCCGGGCCGCGGCACTCCAGGATCGACACACCCTGCTCCTCGTTGTCGACGCCCACGCCGTTGTCGAGCCGCCCCCGGACCATGCACTCCGCGAACCGCTGGTCCCACGCCCCGGGGGCCTCGGTGAGGACCAGGGCGACGGTCGAGGACGCCGGGGGCGGCCCGTACTCCCACAGCTCGTTGTGCCCCGAGTACACGGCGGGCAGGCCGAGGTCGGGGCCGTACCGGTCCACGGCGCCGGCCTCGCCGTAGTTCTGCGTCAGGACGACCGCCCGGTCGCGGTCCTCCGCGGGGAGCGCGGCGTACACGTCGGCGACCTGACCCACGTACTCGGGCCACCCCACGGCGTCCTGCGCCGCGGAGTTGATGTCCGCGACCGGCGTGCTGCCCAGCACCGCCACCGGCACCAGCGGCAGGCTGATGACCAGGCAGACCGCCGCGTTCACCGCCACTGTCACGACGACCGTCCGCCGCCAGGTGGTCCCGGCCCAGTCCACGACGGGCACGCAGCCCGCGGCGAACAGCACCGAGAGCAGCCCCGTCGCGTAGTACGTCTGGGACCCGGCCAGGTAGGTGAACGCGAGCAGCGCCGGGTAGGCGACCACCAGGAAGCGCAGCAGGGGCCGACGGCGCCACAACCACGCCAGCCCGACGAGCCAGACCAGCGCCAGCGGCGGGCCGAGCGTGAGCAGCTGGAACAGCCACATCTCGCTGCGCACGTCGGCGGCGTTGTGCTCGCCCAGCGCCGCGCCCATCGCGAGCTGCGGCCAGCCGTTCGTGGCCTGGTAGACCAGGTTCGGCAGGCCCACGAGGAGTGCGACGGCGGCTCCCGCCCACGGCCACGGTGTCGCGAGCGGCCACCGGTCCGGGGCGGCCGACCGGCGCAGCATCCGCCACGGCCAGCCGACGACCAGTCCCAGCAGGATCGCGCCGAGCAGCGCCACCACCAGCAGCTTGTTGTACAGCGCGATGCCCGTGATCAGCCCGGCGGCCAGCCACCAGCGCGGGTCGCGCTGCACCGCACGGATCACGCAGAGCAGGACCGCGGGCCACATGAGCAGGTCCAGGCTCGACGTGAGCAGCGTGTGCCCGAAGGCAACCGGGATCGCCGCCGTCGCGTAACCCCAGGCGGCCAGCGCCTGCGCTCCCCCGCGCCCGCCGAGCTCACGCGCGACGAGCGCGATCACGACGATCGCGGCCAGGTGGGCGAAGGTCGCCGGGATGCGCATCACCAGCAGCGTGTCGCCGAACAGGTCGGCGAAGGTCCGCGCCAGCCACGGCGTCAGGGGCGGCTGGTCGACGTATCCCCACCCCGGCTCCAGCATGCGGAAGTACAGCTCGTCCCGGTGGTACCCGTACCGGGTGCTCGTCGCGGTCAGCAGCACACCGAGCACCAGCACCGCCGCACCGACGGGCGCCCACGCGACGGCGGGGCGCGTCTGGCCTCGTCCCGGGCCTCGTCGCGATTCGGGTGGTGCGGACGCGTCCGCCATGGACCGGAGCGTATCGACGATGCACGGCGGCGCGCCAGCATCCGCCCTTGACACCACATCGGCCGACGGCCATCCTACTTTTGCATGACTAGCGGCATAAGTCAGATAGTCGTCGCTATCAACTGACAGAGTCGTCAATCGGAGCATCCATGCAGATCTCGCCCCATTCGTCCCGCGCGCGCCGCCTCGCCACGGCCCTGACGGGCGGCGCGCTCCTCGCGGGCACGCTCGCCGGAGCCCCGGCCGTCGCCGCTCCCTCCACCCCGACAGCCTCCGCACCGACCACCTCGGCCGCCGAATCCTGCGGACCGGACGCCGGGCTCCCCGACTCCAAGATCTCCATCCAGCTCTACACCCACGTCGGTGAGCTCGGGTCCGGGACGCCGTCGCCCGAGACGATCGACCGCGTGCTCGGCGAGGTGGCCAACGCCGGGTTCACGAACGTCGAGCCGTTCAGCCAGCCGTACTCGATGCCCGTCGAGGACTACCAGGAGATCCTCGACCGGCACGGCCTCGAGGTGTCCTCCAGCCACGGCAGCACGGACTGGGACACGTGGCCCGCCACGGTCGCCTATGCCGTCGCGCTGGGCCAGGACTACATCGGGACCGGCGGGATGGCGGGCAGCTACGGCACCTACGAGGAGGCCGTCGCGACCGCGGAGTACGTGAACCGGCTCGGCGAGTACGCGCACGAGAACGGCGCGAACAAGATCGTGCTGCACAACCACCAGAGCGAGTTCACCACGCGGTACCCCCACCCGGAGACGGGCGAGATGGTCAGCGCCTGGCAGGTCATCGAGGAGAACACCGACCCGCGCTACGTCACGTTCCAGCTCGACGTCGGCTGGGCCGCCGACGCCGGCATCGACGTCCCGGCGTGGATCGAGGAGTACGGGGACCGCATCGAGCTGCTCCACGTCAAGGACGCCGTGAACGTGAACGCCGACGGCGACATGCGGCAGGTCGCCCTCGGCAGCGGCGAGCTCGACCTCCCGGCGATCATCGCCGCGTCCGAGCCGTACGTGCAGTACTACACCTACGAGTGGGACGACGCGCCGTCGTTCGAGACCTCCGCGGAGTCCTACCGGTACCTGCGCTGCTACCTGGCCGACGACGGGGGCGAGCAGTGCGACCCCGACGACGGCCAGTCGCTGGCACTGGGCCGGCCGGTGACGACGTCCAGCATCGACGACCCGGCGCGCACCGGTGAGATGGCGGTGGACGGCAACGCGGGCACCCGGTGGGGCAGCGGGTGGAGCGAGCCGGAGTGGATCGCGGTGGACCTCGGCGCGAGCTACGACCTCAGCCGAGTCGTGATCGACTGGGAGACCGCGTACGCGTCGGGGTACGAGATCCAGACCTCGCCGGACGGCGAGACCTGGGCCACGGTGCACACCGTCACCGACGGCGACGGCCTCTTCGACGACCTCGACCTGACGGGCACGGGCCGGCACGTGCGCCTCCTGGCGACCGAGCGCGCGACGCAGTGGGGCTTCTCCCTCTACGAGCTCGAGGTCTACGGCACGCCGACGGGCACGCAGCCGGCGCCGGCGCCCGAGGCGCGGAGCGCCGGCTACTGGACGTCGGAGTACCGGCAGGTCAGGAACCCGGACCACACGGCCGACGAGCTGCTGTGCCTCCTGTCTGCCACCCGCGCGCAGAGCGACGTGTTCGCCGAGGTGGTCGACCTGGGCACCCTGGACGACGCCGTGCAGGTGCTGTGGGCGCGCCACCACGACGAGCGGGTCGACGCGTTCGACCGGCAGCTGCTCACCACCTGGCTCAACGTCGCGACCGGATCGGTCGCCCTGGAGGACCGGGCCCCCCGGTACGGCACGGTCGGCGACCTGCTCGCCGCCGCCGAGGCCGCGCGCCTCGACGAGGGCACGAAGTGGTCGGAGCTCCGGAAGTACCAGGCGGCGCTTGCGCTGGTGAACGCCCGGCACTGATCAAGTACGTCCCCATGGTGGGGGCCGGGAGCCTCAGCTCCCGG
>NZ_JBHVEG010000217.1:0-9334 GCF_042802395.1 Promicromonospora sp. NPDC057488 | reverse complement strand
GAGGTCGGCACAGGCCTGTGCCGACCTCGATGCAGAGTGCCGACCCCGGGCGCACTGCGCGTGACCAGGTCTCGTGCTCGCCGCGGGTGTGGGTGGCGCGTGGTGGGATAGGGGCGTGAACGGGGACGTGGACCAGGCCGTGCAGGACGACGCGCTGCTCGGGCTGGACGAGGTGGGCGGTGTGCCCGCGCGCGGCAAGGGCAGCGGCAAGGGCAAGACCGCGTCCCGCGACCCGCTGGAGAAGGCCGAGACCAACGGCATCCCCATCGCCGAGCGCCTGCCGGTCGCCCGCGTCGTGCTGGACCTGCAGCCCGGGCACCTGGACCACCCGTACGACTACCTGGTCCCGGTCACCATGGACGCCGACGCCCAGCCCGGCGTCCGGATCAAGGCGCGGTTCGGGCGGCAGGACGTCGGCGGCTACGTCGTCGCGCGCCAGGAGACCTCCGACCATGACGGCCGGCTCGTGCCGTTGCGCCGCGTGGTGTCCGGCGAGCAGGTGCTGACGCCGCAGGTGCTCGCGCTGTGCCGCGCCGTGGCGGACCGGTACGCCGGGACGCTCGCCGACGTGCTTCGGCTGGCGCTGCCGCCGCGGCACGCGCGGGTGGAGAAGGAGGGCGGCGCACAGGATGAAAGCCGCGCGGAGAAGGTAGGCGGCGCGGAGGCTGAGACCGAGTCCGCCGAGACCAAGTCGGCTGAGACCGAGTCCGCAGCTGCCGAGTCCGCAGGTACCGAGCCGGCCGCGGCAGGGGACAGCCCTCTAGCGGTGCCGGACTCGTCCGCCTGGGCTCCGTACCGCGGGGGAGAGGCGTACCTGCGCCGGATCCACGCGGGCGAGGCGCCACGGGCCGTGTGGTCGGCGCTGCCGGGTGTGGGGGTCGACCGTGCGGGCGGGGCCACGGACGCGTCCGCAGGTGCGTCCGCTGACGCCGCCGCGGTCACCCCGCACTGGGCGGCCGCCGTCGCCCAGGCCGTGCGGGCGTGCATCGCGGGCGGGCGCGGGGCGCTCGTCGTCGTGCCGGACGCGCGGGACGCGGAGCGGGTGGTCGCAGCGCTGGAGGGTGCCGGGATCGGGGCCGACGACGTGGTGCGGCTGCTCGCGGACGACGGTCCCGCGCCCCGGTACCGGGCGTTCCTGCGGGCGCTGCGGGGCGATGCGCGGGTGGTGGTGGGGACCAGGGCCGCGATGTTCGCGCCGGTGGCCGACCTCGGCCTGGTGGTGCTGTGGGGCGACGGCGAGGAGACGCTGGCCGAGCCGCACGCGCCGTACCCGCACGCGCGCGACGTGCTGGCGCTGCGTGCCGAGCGGGAGGACGCGGCGTTCCTGCTGGGTTCGCCGGGGCGCACCGTGCAGGCGCAGGCGCTGCTCGCGTCCGGCTGGGCGCGTGAGCTGGCCGCGCCCCGCGACGTGGTGCGCGCCCGGGCGCCGCGGGTGCGTGCGCTGACGTCCGTGGAGCTGGCGCGGGACGGCGCCGCCGCCGCGGCCCGGCTCCCGTCCGTGGCGTGGCGGGCGGCCCGCGAGGCCCTGGAGCGCGGTCCGGTGCTGGTGCAGGTGCCGCGCTCGGGCTACCTGCCCGTGGTCGCGTGCTCCCGCTGCCGGGTCGCCGCCCGCTGCGCGCACTGCCACGGCCCCCTGGGGCTGCCGCACGCCGACGGCGCCCCGCAGTGCACCTGGTGCGGCCGGCTGGCCGGCGGCTGGCGCTGCGACGAGTGCGGGTGGACGGGCCTGCGCTCGGTGCGCGTCGGCTCGGCGCGTACCGCGGAGGAGCTCGGCCGCGCGTTCACGGGGGTGCCGGTGCGGCTCTCGGCGGCGTCCGCCCCCGGCGGGGTGATCGACGCCGTCCCGGACACGCCCGCCCTCATCGTCGCGACCCCCGGGGCCGAGCCCGTCGCCGCGGACGGCTACGCCATCGCCCTGCTGCTCGACGCCGCCGTGATGACCGGCGGCACCGGGCTCGCGGCCGGCACGGAGGCGCTGCACCGCTGGCTCGCCGCGGCGTCGCTGGTCCGGCCCGGGCCCCAGGGGCAGGTGCTGCTCGTGGGCGACGGCGCCCCCGGACCCACCCAGGCGCTGGTGCGCTTCGACCCGGCCGGCTTCGCGGAGCGCGAGCTCGACGAGCGCGCCGAGCTGCACCTGCCGCCCGCCGTCCGGGTCGCCGCCGTGACCGGGGACCGGCTGGCGGTGGACGCCGTCGTCGGGCGCGTCGGGCTGCGCGAGGACCTGGGCGCGGGGTCAGGCGTGCTGGGGCCGGTCGAGCTCGACCCGGAGACACCTGGGCGGGGTCCTGGCGGGCGGGGAACGGGCGCGCGCGGTCCGGGCGGCCGGGGCGGCGCGGCTGGGAGTGCCGGTGGGGGCGCGCGTGGGAGCGCGGCCGGGAGCGCAGCCGGCTTCGAGGCTCTCGACCTGCCCGTGCGCACCGTGCTGCGGGTACCGCTCGCCCAGGGTGACGAGCTCGCCCGTAGGCTCAAGGCCAGCCTCGCTGTCCGCTCCGCGCGCCGCGAGGGCGGGACCGTCCGTGTTCAGCTCGACCCGAAGGAGATGCTGTGACCGCAGCCGACCCCACCCCTGCCGTCGACACCGCTGCCGTTGACACCCCTGTGATCGACACCCCCGTGATCGACACCGTCGTGTACGACTTCGGCAACGTCCTGATCGGCTGGGACCCCTTCGGTCCCTACGCGGGCCGGCCCCGGGCGGAGGTCGAGGCGTTCTTCGAGGCGGTGGACTTCGGCTCGATCAACCACGCCGCCGACGCCGGCACACCGTACGAGGTGCTGCTGGAGCGGGTGGGGCGCACCCACCCCGACCACGTCGAGGACCTGCGCCGGTACGTGGAGCACTACGAGCTGTCGCTGACGGGGCCGATCGAGGGCTCCGCGGAGCTCGTGGCCGAGCTCAAGGGCCTCGGCCTGCGCCTGTACGGGCTGACGAACTGGCAGGCCGAGACCTTCCACAGCGCCGAGCCCGCCGCGCCGGCGATCGGGCTCATGGAGGACGTCATCGTCTCGGGGCGTGAGGGCATGGCCAAGCCCGACCGGCGCATCTTCGAGCTGGTCGTGGAGCGGTTCGGCGTCGACCCGTCCCGCGCCGTCTTCGTGGACGACAAGACGGTGAACGTCGACGCCGCCCGCGGCGTCGGGTTCCACGGCGTGGTTTTCACCGACACCGAGACCCTGCGCCAGGACCTGCGCGCCCTGGGGCTCCCGGTCACGGGGTAGGCAGCACGGGGTAAGCAGCACGGGCAGGACAACAGGGCTTCGGCGACCGGCGAATCACCTCCCGGCACCGCCCCGGGCGGTGTCACGCTCCGGAGATGACCTCGCTGGAGAAGACCTCGCTGTTCGTGCGGGCCGTGCGCACGGTCCGCACCAACCCACCGCTGGCCGTGACCGGGCTGGTGACGGTCGTGGTGCTCCTGGCGTGCCTGGTCGGGCTCGTGGCCGACCCGCGCCAGGTGCTCGGTGAGCCCACCTGGCTCAAGCCCGCGAAGTTCGCCGTCTCGATCTCCGTCTACAGCCTCACGCTGATCTGGTTCCTCACCTACGTCCGCGGCCGACGACGCCTCGTCGCCGCCGTCTCCTGGATCGTCGCGGCCGCGCTGCTGATCGAGCAGGCGCTCATCATGGTCCAGGCGGCGCGCGGCCTGCGCAGCCACTTCAACGTGAGCACCCCGCTGGACCAGACGATCTACTTCGCCATGGCGGGCGCCGTCGCCACGCTCTGGGCCACCAACGTGGTGCTGGCCGTCGTGCTGCTCGCCCAGCGGCTCGAGGACCCCGTCCTCGCCTGGGGCCTGCGCGCCGGCCTCGTGGTCGCGGTCACCGGGATGGCCGTCGCCTTCCTCATGACCGACCCCACCCCCGCCCAGCTCGACGCCGTCCGCGCGGGCGGGGACCGCGTGCTGGTCGGCGCGCACTCCGTGGGCCCGGTCGACGGCGGCCCCGGCCTGCCCGTGCTCGGCTGGTCCACCGTGGGCGGCGACCTGCGCGCCGCCCACTTCGTCGGCATCCACGCCATGCAGGCCCTGCCCCTGGTCGCCTGGCTGCTCGCCGTCCTGCCCGCCGCCTGGCTCACCGTCCGGGACCGCACCCGCCTGGTCCAGGTCGCCGGCGCCACCGCCCTCGCCGTCGTCCTGCTGCTGACCTGGCAGGCGCTGCGCGGGCAGCCCCTGACCCGACCGGACGCGCTCACCGCGGGGACCGCCGCCGTCGTGGCGCTCGCGGCCCTGACCGCGGGCGGGGGTGTGGTGCTCGTCGCCCGGCGCCGGGCCGCGGTGAGCGAGGCGGCACACCTAGACTGACCTGGTGCGTCTTCTCTTCGCCGGAACCCCTGAACCCGCCGTCGCCTCCCTGGAGGCCCTGCTCGGCTCGCGCCACGAGGTGGTCGCCGTCCTGACCCGCGCCGACGCGCCGTCGGGCCGCGGCCGCAAGCTCACGCCCAGCCCCGTGCGGGCGCGGGCCGAGGAGGCCGGCCTGCGCGTCATCACCGACGTCCCGCGCGGCGACGAGTTCGTGGCCATGCTGCAGGAGCTGGAGATCGACGCCGCCCCCGTGGTCGCCTACGGCCACATCCTGCGCCCCGCCGTCCTGGCCGTACCCCGCCTCGGCTGGGTCAACCTCCACTTCTCCGTGCTGCCCGCCTGGCGCGGCGCCGCGCCCGTGCAGCGCGCCGTCATCGCAGGCGACGAGGTCACCGGCGCCACCACGTTCCTGCTCGACGAGGGCATGGACACCGGCCCCGTGCTCGGCACCACCACCGAGACCATCCGGCCCACCGACACCTCCGGCGACCTGCTGGGCCGCCTCGCCGTCTCCGGCGCCCAGCTCCTCGTGTCCACCCTCGACGCCCTCGAGGACGGCAGCCTCCAGCCCCAGACCCAGCCCGCCGACGGCGTCTCCGTGGCCCCCAAGCTCACCACCGACGACGCCCGTGTGCTCTGGACCGACCCGGCGCTCGCGGTCGACCGCCTGGTGCGCGGCTGCACGCCCGCGCCGGGCGCGTGGACGCTGCTGCCGGACGGCTCCCGGCTGGGCCTCGGGCCCGTCTCGCCGCGTCCTGAGGTGACCGATCTGACCGCTGGCGAGGTGCGCGCCCTCAAGCACGAGGTGCTGGTCGGCACGGCCACGCACGCCGTCGCGCTCGGCGAGGTGCGGCCGGTCGGCAAGAAGGCGATGCCGGCGCCCGACTGGGCCCGGGGCGGCGGCCGCGCGCTCGTCGAGGCGGGGCTCGTGCTGGGTGCGGCGACGGCTGGCACCTCGGCTGCTCCGGCGACCACCACGACCACGACGGGGGCCTCCGCATGAGCGGCTACGACGGCGACCGCGGGGGCCGTAACGACCGCAGTTTCGGCGACGAGCGCCGCAGCTCGGCCGGGCGGCAGCGCTCGGCGGCCCGTTCCCGGGGCGACCGGTCCGCGACGTCGCAGGCGCCGTCCGAGCGCCGCAAGCGCACGGACCAGGCCCGGACGGCCGCGTTCGACGTGATGCGTGAGGTCGACGAGTCCGACGCGTACGCCAACCTGGTGCTGCCCCCGCTGCTGCGCGAGCGGCGTATCCGCGGCCGGGACGCCGGGTTCGCGACCGAGCTGACCTACGGCACGCTGCGCCTGCGCGGCCGGTACGACGCGATCCTGGCCACCTGCGTGGACCGGCCGCTGTCGGGCCTGGACGGGGCGCTGCTGGACGTCCTGCGCCTGGGCGCGCACCAGCTCCTCGGGATGCGCGTGCCCGTGCACGCGGCGGTCTCCGAGACGGTCGGCCTCGCCCGCAACCGGGTCGGCGCCGGCCCCGCGCAGATGGTGAACGCGGTGCTGCGCCGGGTCTCGGAGCGCCCCCTGGACGAGTGGCTGTCCGTGCTCGAGAAGGAGGCGCCCGACGCCCTGAGCGGCCTCGCGACCACGCAGTCCCACCCGCTGTGGATCGCCCGCGCCCTGCGCGAGGCGCTGGCGGGCAACGGCCGTGCCACCGACGAGATCGGCGACCTGCTCGCCGCCGACAACGCCGCCCCGCGGGTCACCCTGGTGGCGCGACCCGGCCTGACCGACGTCTCCGACGAGTACGCCTGGGGCGACGCCGACCTGGTCGCGGGTCGCTGGGCACCCACCGCGCTGCGGCTGGAGGGTTCGGACCCGTCCGGCATCCCCGCGATCCGGGAAGGCCTCGCGGGCGTCCAGGACGAGGGGTCGCAGCTGGTCACCCTCGCGCTGGCCGGCGTGCCGCTCGACGGCCCCGACAGCCGCTGGCTGGACCTGTGCGCCGGCCCCGGCGGCAAGGCCGCCCTGCTCGCCGCGCTGGCCGCGCAGCGGGGCGCGCGGCTGGTCGCCAACGAGGTCGCGCCCCACCGCGCCCGCCTGGTCGCCAAGGCGCTGGCCGCGCTGCCCGACGGCGTGGTCGAGGAGGTGCGGACCGGTGACGGGCGCGAGGTCGGCGCCGAGGAGCCCGGGGCGTACGACCGGGTGCTGGTCGACGCGCCGTGCACGGGTCTGGGCGCGCTGCGTCGTCGGCCCGAGAGCCGGTGGCGGCGGACGCCGTCCGACCTCGCGGCCCTGACCAGCCTGCAGCGTGAGCTGCTGGCGTCGGCGCTGGACGCCGTCCGGCCCGGGGGAGTGGTGGCCTACGTGACGTGCTCGCCGCACCTGGCCGAGACGCAGCTCGTGGTCACCGACGTGCTCAAGAAGCGCGACGACGTCGAGCGGCTGGACGCCCCGGCCGCTGTGCGGGCGGTGGTGCGCCCACCGGCGGGTACAGCGGACGAGATCCCGCTGGGGGAGCGCGACGACGTGCAGCTCTGGCCGCACGTGCACGGGACGGACGCTATGCACCTGACGCTGCTGCGCAAGGTCGTCTGACCCGTTCGTCCGGCCCGCCGCCCCGCCGCCCCGCCCCGCCGCGCCGTCAGCCGGCCGGCGGGGCGGCGTCGTCCGTCGCGGGCCGGCGGGCGCGCTGCACGAGGGCGACGGTCCCGGTGAGGACGGACACCACCGCTGCGGCGACGAGTGCGACGGAAAAGCCCACGAAGACCCGCGTGTCGGCCTGCCAGCCGCTGTCTCCCACGGCCTCGGCGTTGCCCGGCCTGCCGGGCTCGTAGACCAGGTCGACAACGTTGCCCTCGTAGTAGACGTGGTCCTGCGGGCGGATGAAGGACGTCGCCTCGGTGCCGTCCGGCAGCGTGAAGCGCACGTCGAGCCAGCCGCCGCCGCCGACCGTCCAGTCGCTCCTCACGACGGTCGCCCGCGCGCGAGCACCGGTGTCCTGGAGAGCTCGCGCGTCGTCGACGGCGCCTGCCGCGAACATGCCCAACGCGATCGCGACCGCCACCGGGGCGAGGCCGACGAAGAACACGATCTGCGCCGTCTCGAGGCTCGCGAGGAGCTGCGGACGGCGGCGAGCCGGGCGAGTCGGGTGAGCCGGGCGAGAAGTTGGGCGGAGCCCGAGCGGGTCACGCTGCTGGAGGAGATGCTCGTTGCCGGGCCGACCGTCGCGCAGACGGATCCAGGCGCGCCGCAGGAGCTCGCCGAGGGGGAGGAGCGCGACCAGCAGCAACGCGAGCGCGAACAGGTCGAACAGCGCGCCGATGATGATGCCGATGTCGACGAGCGGAGCGTCGACGGCGGCGGCCGTCCCCGGGTCACGAGGGTCGTAGACCACCTCGATCCGGTCGCCCACGTCGACGCCCGCCGGCCAGTGGTCGAGGGTCGTCTCGAAACGCGGCGGCTCGATGGGCCGGACCGTGATCGTGCCCGAACCGAAGCGGCTGGGGTGGTGGGCCAGCACCGAGGCTTCGGCGTGTACCCCGTGGCTCTCCAGGACGGCCTGCTCCTGGATGTAGCCGAACGTCAGACAGGCAGGAAACACGGCGAAGGCGAGGAGGCCGAGGACCATCGCCACGAGCCCACGACCGGACCTCGCCCGGAGCGCCGCCCGGGTCCTCGCCGACTGCGCGGCCCAGCGTGAACCCGGCGGTCGATCATCCCGCTGGGCCTCGATCTGGCGCTCGACCGCCCGCCGCGCCTCCTTCTGCTCCCGCGTCACCGGGACCACCCCCGGTACCGCCGGTGCCGGACTCCCGGTACGTCCCCCTGCTCCCGCTCCGCAGCCACGCCCGGAGACTAGCGCCGGGACCCGACGTCCAGGCCGGGAAGCGGCGTCCTGCCGCGGGTGAACTCCTACACGCCCGCCGGGGGCCAGACGCCGATGATCACGGACATGACCAGGATCGTGACCAGCTCGTGCGCCAGGTTCAGGGTGGTGAGCGCGGGCGGGCGGCCCTCGAAGGCGTCGTGCGTGATGAAGCGGGCCGCGGTGAAGCCGATCCAGAGCAGCACGCCGGTCACGACCGCCGCGCTGAAGAAGCTGCCCTCGTAGAACCGCCAGGCGATGAAGACCGCGCCGGCCAGCACCCAGGAGGTCAGGAAGCTGACGAGCACCGTCACGACGATGGGCCAGACGCCGGCCGCCTGGGCGGCCTCGGGGTCCACCTTGGCCAGGCGCATCCAGCGGGTGCCGAACACCCGGGGCGTGTACCAGACGGAGCCGACGACGAGCGTGGACAGCGTCGCCACGATCACGGCCCAGTAGTTCACATCGGGGATCATCGTCGCTCCCTGTCCGTCGGCCTCTAGGCTGGCATCATGGCAGCACTCATCGCCCCCAGCATCCTGTCCGCCGACTTCGCGAACCTCGAGCGGGACCTCGGCAAGATCGCCACTGCCGACTACGCGCACGTGGACGTCATGGACAACCACTTCGTGCCGAACCTGACGCTGGGGCTGCCGATCTTCGAGCGGCTCGCGAAGGTGTCGCCGATCCCGCTCGACGCCCACCTCATGATCGAGAACCCGGACCGCTGGGCGCCGGCGTTCGCGGAGGCCGGGGCGGCGTCGGTCACCTTCCACGCGGAGGCCGCGCAGGCGCCCGTCCGCCTGGCCAGGGAGCTGCACCGGCTCGGCGCGCGGGCGGGTGTGGCGCTGCGCCCGGCGACCCCCGTGGAGCCGTTCCTCGACCTGCTGGCCGAGATCGACATGATCCTCGTGATGACGGTCGAGCCCGGGTTCGGCGGGCAGTCGTTCATCGAGGGCACGCTGCCCAAGATCCGCCGCGCGCGGCAGGCCGTGAGCGAGTCCGGGCTCGACGTCTGGATCCAGGTCGACGGGGGAGTGTCCCGGGACACGATCGAGCGGGCGGCCGACGCCGGGGCGAACGTCTTCGTGGCGGGCTCGGCCGTGTACGGGGCCGAGGACATCCCGGCGGAGATCGCGACGCTGCGCGAGCTGGCGGACAAGCACGCGCACTGACGGGGCGCCTGACTGACCGGCCCGACTGACCGGCCCGACGG
>NZ_JBHVEG010000216.1:0-9337 GCF_042802395.1 Promicromonospora sp. NPDC057488 | reverse complement strand
TGTCAGACCCACAGGTCCCCCGAGGGACCTGTGGGTCTGACACGGGGGTCAGGACGGGCTCAGCGCCCGGAGCAGCTCGTCCGGCTCCGCGACGCCCACGAGTACCGACGTCGCCCGGACGCCGCGCAGCACCTGCACGCGCGCCGCGACCGGGCGCGACAGCCCGACCAGCACGGCGGGCGCCGCCGTCGTCCGCACCAGTGAGACCCGGCCCGTGTCCTCGTCGAACCCGGCACCGAGCTCCAGGGGAGCGGCCGCCGTCGGCCGGTACAGGGTCGCGGAGACCACGTCGCCGGGCGCGACGTCGACCGCGGCCACCCAGCCCAGCCGCAGCCGGACCACGCCGTCGGCCACGCGGTGCCGCGACCAGAGCGGCGAGACGAAGGCGGCCAGCAGGGCGGCCGTGAGCACGCCGGCGACGACGTCGACGGCCAGCGCGACCGGGCGCGGCAGGAGGGCGTTGCCGATCAGGTGCAGCACGAGCACCTCGACCGCGCCCAATGCCGCGACGCCGGCGACCAGCCCGAACCAGGATCCCCGCCCGCCCAGGCCGAACGACCGGCTCGGGCCGGAAGACCCGCTCCTGCCGGAAGACCCGCTCAGGCCGCGCTCACTCGGCACGCTCCTGGCCGCTCATCGCCTGGATGGACTGCATGACCTGCTCGGTCAACTCGCGCCGCGCCTGTGCGGGCTTGGTGCCGGCCGCGATCTGGCGCGAGGGGTCGATCGGCGTGCCGAAGTGGAGCTCGACGCGGGCGAACCGCGGCATCTTGCCGATGGGCTTCACCTTGTCCGTGCCCAGCAGCGCCACCGGGACCACGGGAGCCTTGCCGGTCAGGGCGAGCCAGGCGACGCCCGTGTGCCCCTTGTGCAGCTTGCCGTCCCGGGAGCGGGTCCCCTCGGGGTAGATGCCGAAGGCGCCGCCACGCTGCAGCACCGCCAGCGCGTCCTCCAGGGACCGCTGCCCGGCACGCGGGTCGTCCCGCTGCACGGGGATGTCGCCCATCTTGGTGAAGAACCAGCGCGAGAGGCGGCCCTTGATGCCCTTGCCGGTCCAGTACTCGGCCTTGGCCAGGAACGCGACGTGCCGCGGGGCCATGATCGGGATGAGCAGGGAGTCGATGAACGACAGGTGGTTGCTCGCGAGGATCACGGCGCCACGCTTCGGGATGTTCTGCAGCCCAGTCACGCGCGGGCGCAGGAGCACGAGCACGAGGATCGAGAGGATGAGCTTGAGGAACCGGTACGTCACCGGCCTATTGTGCACCCCTCAAGCACTGTTGTGGTCGGGGTGTTATGTGGTGAAAAATACTAAAGAGACCTACAAGGTGCACACTCCGGTAGACGTGTCAGACGTACAGGTCACCGGGGTGACCTGTACGTCTGACACGGGGAGCGAGACGGTCAGGCGTCGCCGTCAGCGCCCTTCTCGAAGGCGGCCGGACGCACCTGCACGGCACGCACGCGGTCGACGTCGAGCTTGACGCTCCGGTCGAACCGGTAGATGCCGTTCTCCTCCTGGAAGACGTCCGTGAGCTGCGTGTAGCAGTAGCCGAACATCAGCGGGTCGTCGAGCAGCGGGTCCGTCAGCCCGGCGAACCGGGTGTGGAACTCCTCCTCGTCCGCGACACGCTGGCCGTAGCCCCACGAGTCGGGCGAGCTGCCCGACGCGCTGGCCGCCGTCTCCGGGTTCCACCAGATGCCGCCGTACTCGCTGACGAAGTAGGGCTGGCCGTTGTACGGCTGCGAGATCGGCGTGCCGTTGTCCCGCTCGTTGCCGTACGGCTTGCCCTCGGCGAGGCCGCCCACCAGCTCGGTGAACTTGGCCGGGTCCTGCTCGTACAGGTGCGAGTCCCACACGTCCGTCTCGAGCACGCGGTGCGAGTAGCCGCTCGCGTCCAGCACCGGCCGCGACGGGTCGGCCACCTTTGTGGCGAGCCACATGGCGCGCGTCACGTCGTCGAGCTGCGTGATGCGGTCGTGCAGGTCCTGGTGCGTCTCGTTGAGCGGGCACCAGCCGATGATCGACGGGTGGTTGTGGTCCCGCTGGAGCGCCTCCAGCCACTCGGCGACGAACGACGTCGTCTGCCGCTGGCCGTCCTGCGGGGTGCCGTAGCCGCTGACGCCCCAGTCGCCGAACTCGCCCCACACCAGGTAGCCCAGGCGGTCGGCGTGGAACAGGTAGCGCTCCTCGAAGACCTTCTGGTGCAGGCGGGCGCCGTTGAACCCGGCCTCCAGGCCGAGCTCGATGTCACGCACCAGCGCGGCGTCGGACGGCGCCGTCATGAGCGACTCCGGCCAGTAGCCCTGGTCCAGGACCAGGCGCTGGAAGACGTGCTCGCCGTTGATCTTGATGGCCTGGCCGTCGATCGAGACGGACCGCAGGCCCGCGTACGAGCGCACCGTGTCCACGACGGCGCCGTCGGCGTCGCGCAGCTCGATGTCCACCCCGTACAGGTGCGGGTCCTCGGTGCCCCAGGTACGCACGCGGTCCGCCGGGACGACGACGCGCAGCGCCGGCGCCAGGTCGAGGTCGGCACGCGCGGTGGCGCTCGCGACCTCGCCGTCGGCGTCGGTCACCGTGACCGAGACCGTGTGGCCCCGGCGGTTCGCCGAGAGCGGCACGACGACGTCGAACGCGGAGCTCGACAGGTCGGGCGTGATCCGCGGGCGGCGCACGTGCACGGCCGGCACGGGCTCCAGCCAGACCGTCTGCCAGATCCCCGTGGTGCGCGTGTAGTTGCACTCGAAGTTGGCGTACCGGTTGGACTGCTTGCCGCGGGCCTGCGGCCCGTGGCGGGTGTCGCGGGCCCGGACGACGACGGTGACCGTGTCGCCGGGGGCGGCGATGCCGTGCAGGTCGGCCACGAACGGGGTGAACCCGCCGCGGTGCCGCACGACCTCGGTGCCGTCGACCCACACGGTCGCGTCGTGGTCCACGGCCCCGAAGTGCAGCAGCACGTGGGGGTCGTCGCCGACGGCGGACCAGTCCGCGGGCACGGTGATCTCGCGGCGGTACCAGACCGCCTCGAGGAAGTCGGTGTTCTCGATGCCCGACAGCTCCGACTCCGGGGCGAACGGCACGGTGATCTCGGCCTGGAGCGGCCGCTCGACGAGACCGCGCTCCAGACCGGAGTCGCCCGCGTCGATCTCGAACTGCCAGGTTCCGTTGAGGTTGAGCCAGCGATCCCGGACCAGCTGGGGCCGGGGATACTCGGGGCGCGGGACGGGGGTCGCCGTCGGCGCCCCGTCGGGCGAGAAGCGGTCGAGGAAAGTCATCAGCTGCTCCATTGCGTCTACGACAGGTGCGCGGTGATTCAACACGTCTTCCGCCAAGAATGCAACGTTGTATCAACCGGACGGCCCGGCGACGCCCCTGAACAGGGGCGTCACCAGGTCACGCGCGGCTGCTCTCGCGGACCAGCAGGCGGTGCGGAACCACCTCGTCGACCGGCTCGACGGAGCGGTTCTCGAGCTGCGCGATGATCCGGTCCACCGCCGTCTCCGCGATCGCGCGCAGGTCGGGCGCCACCGTGGTCAGCGTGGGGTTCGAGAACCGGCCGTCCTCCGTGTTGTCCCAGCCGGTCACCGCGATGTCCTCGGGCACCCGCAACCCGTTGCGGCGCAGCGCGTACAGCGCGCCGAGGGCGAGCTCGTCGTTGGCGCACACGATGCCGTCGACCTGGTCGATGCGGGGCAGCACCGACTCCACGGTGGCGGCACCGGCCGGACGGGAGAACTGCGGGCACTGGAGCACCCAGCGCTCGTCGGCCTCCAGGCCGGCCGCGGTGTGGGCGTCGAGGAAGCCCTGCACGCGCTGCGCGCCCGTCCGGCCCGCACCGGGCGGCTCCGCCCCCAGGAAGGCCAGCCGGCGCCGTCCGGTGTCCAGCAGATGCGCGGTGACCTGCGCCGCGGCGTCCACGTTGTCGATGCTCACGTGGTCCGTGCGGCGCTCGCGGACGGGGTCCGGGTCGGCCCGCTCGCCCAGCAGCACCAGCGGCACGGAGCCGCGCACCTCGTCGACCTCGGCCGGCGTCAGCTCCAGCGGGGAGAAGATGATCCCGTCGATCGCCTGCACGTCGAACCCGCGCGCCACCTCCAGCTCGGTCTCCCGCGAGGACCGGGTCTCCTCGATGAGCACCCGGTAGCCCCGGTCGCCCCCGACGTCGATCATCTCGTGGGCCAGCACCGAGAAGTACGGGGCGTGCACCCACGGCACCGCCAGGGCGAGCGTGTTGGTGCGGCCCCGCCGCAGCTGGCGGCCGGCGAGGTTGGGCCGGTAGCCGAGCTCCGCGATCACCGCCTCCACGCGTGACCGCGTGGCGTCCCCGACCCGGCCCGTGTCGTTGACGACGTTGGACACGGTCTTCCACGACACCCCCGCCGCCGCCGCGACCTCTTTGATCCCTACCCGTCGGCCACCTTGCTCGGACAAGCCTTCACTTCCTTCCACACCGCGCCTCTTGACTGGACGCCCGTCCTAGTCCATCGTGATCCAACGTTGGAGCGCAACGTTGCACCATTGGAGGTCGATGATGACCGTAGTACGAGGACGTGGTTTTCCGGGCCAAGGAAGCCCCGAGGCCATGTCGAGAGCCCGCAGTCTCTTGGGCAGTTCCGGGGGGCTGAGCAGGCGAGACGTGCTCCGCGCGGCCCTCGTCGGGGCGGGCGGGATAGCACTCGGCGGCGCGCTCGCCGGCTGCGCCACCCCCAGCGCCGCCGGCGCGGGCAAGACCTCCGTCATGGTCTGGGACCTGTTCTCGGGCGGTGACGGCGCGCTCATGCAGGAGATGGCGGGCGCGGTCGCCGCGGCCAACCCGGACATCGGCGTCGAGACGACGACGCTCGCGTGGGGGCCGCCGTACTACACCAAGCTGGCGATGGCCTCGTCCGGCGGGCGGCCGCCGGAGGCCGCCGTCATGCACATGTCCCGGCTCGCCGGCTACGCGCCGGGCGGGCTGCTGGAGCCGTTCGACCTCGACGCGCTGGCCGAGCTCGGGATCACCGAGGCCGACTTCGCGCCCGCGGTCTGGGAGAAGGCCCAGTTCGAGGGCCAGCTCTACGCGCTCCCGCTGGACACCCACCCGTACATCGCGTTCCACAACCCCGACATCGTGCAGCAGGCCGGCCTCGCGGGGGCGGACGGCAAGCTCGACCTGTCCGCCGTCGCCGGGGCCGACCGGTTCCTCGAGGCCGGGCGCGCCATGGCCGAGGTCACGGGCGAGACCGGCGTGAGCTGGGGCTACCAGCGCGACCCCGCCGGCTGCTGGCGCATGTTCTGGGGCCTCTACTCCCAGAACGGCGGCGGCTACGAGCTGACGCCGGGCCGCCCGGCGCAGCTCGACGAGGAGGCCGCGACCGAGGTCTTCGAGTTCCTGCAGGCGATGGTCGACGGCAAGGTCGCCGCCAAGAACCAGGACGGCAACGCGGCGTCCGGCCGGTTCATGTCGAACCGGACCGGCCTGATGTTCGCCGGCGAGTGGGACCTGCCGATGTTCCGCGACGCGAACCCCGACGTCGGCGCCACGCCGTTCCCGGCGGTCTTCGACACCCCGGCGAACTACGCCGACTCGCACGCGTTCGTGCTGCCCAAGCAGGGCACGCCGAACCCGGCCAAGCGCGAGGCGACCTACCGGGTGCTCGCGGGCCTCCTCAAGGAGGGCCTCACCTGGGCCTCGGCCGGACACATCCCGGCCTACCAGCCCATCGTCAAGGAGCCCGCCTACCAGGAGCTCACCCCGCAGCGCGACTACGCGCCCGCGGCCGAGATCGCCGTCTTCGACCCCGACGCCTGGTTCACCGGCGGCGGCAGCGACTTCCAGACGCGCATGGCCGACGCCATGACCGACACCCTGGCCGGCAAGGCCCCGGCGCGCACCGCCGTGACCCGCATGCTGAGCGAGATGGACCGGTTCCTCTCCCAGCCCAACCCCGCCTGATCGAGAGGACGACGATGACTGTCTCGAACGCCGGCGTCACGGCGCCCCCCGGGCGGGCACTGCCCGACTCGCGGAAATCCTCCGGCCGGACCGGCACGCGGCCCGCCGCACCCGGCAAGTCCCTGCGTGAGCGGGACAAGTCCGGCTACCTGTTCGTCGCGCCGTTCGCCGTCGCGACCGGCCTGTTCCTGCTGCTGCCGACGCTGTACGGCCTGTGGATGAGCTTCACGAACCAGAGCCTCACGGGCACCGGCAGCGAGTTCATCGGCTTCGCCAACTACGCCGAGGCCTTCAGTGATCCCCAGGTCTGGCAGACCCTGTGGAACACCGTCTGGTTCACGATCCTGAGCACCGTGCCCCTGGTGGTCGTCGCCCTGGTCATGGCGCTGCTCGTGCACACGGGCCTGCCGGGCCAGTGGGTGTGGCGCATGTCCTTCTTCGCGCCCTACCTGCTGACCAGCGCGGTGGTCTCCTCGCTGAGCAGCTGGCTGTTCCAGCCGGACATCGGGCTGCTCGACACCTGGCTCGCGGGTCTCGGCCTCGGGCCCGTCGGCTGGCTCACCGACGAGAACGTCGCGATGTTCTCGATCGCCGCCGTCACCGTGTGGTGGACCGTCGGCTTCAACTTCCTGCTCTACCTCGCGGCGCTGCAGGGCATCCCCGCCCAGCAGTACGAGGCGGCCACGATCGACGGCGCGGGCGGCTGGCGACGGCTGTTCTCCATCACCCTGCCCCAGCTGCGTCCGATCACCCTGGTCATCCTGGTGCTGCAGCTGCTCGCCTCGCTCAAGGTCTTCGACCAGATCTACCTGCTCACCGCGGGCGGGCCGAACGGCAGCACGCGGCCCATCCTCGAGTACGTCTACGACACCGGCTTCACCAACTACCGGCTGGGCTACGCGTCGGCGATCTCGTACGTGTTCTTCGCGCTGATCCTGGTGTTCACCCTGGTGCGGCTCCTGCCGTCGAAGAAGGAGGCCTGACGTGTCCGTCGCCGAACTTGTCGCAGACCGCCGGACCAAGGCGCTGCAGGAGCGCGCCGAGAACCGGGCCCTCACCAAGCTGACGATCGGGCCCTCCCCGTGGGTCCGCGTCGGTGCCCTCGCCGCGCTCGTCGTGCTCGCGGCCCTCTGGCTGCTCCCCGTCGCCTGGGGCGCCGTCACCAGCTTCAAGCAGGAGGCCGAGGCCGCGCTGCCGGCGTCGTGGTGGCCCACCATGGGCTGGACGGCTGACGCCTATCGCCAGGTGCTCAGCAACAGCGACCTGCTGATCTGGATGGGGAACAGCCTCGTCGTCGCGGTGCTCGTGACCGTGCTGACCGTGCTGATCTCCGCCATGGCGGCGTTCGCCTTCTCGCAGACGATCTTCAAGGGCCGTGGCCTGCTCCAGTGGCTGACCGTCGCCTCGATCATGATGCCCGGCCAGATCCTCATCGTGCCGCTGTTCCGGCAGATGCAGGTCATGGGCCTCGTGGACACGTTCGCGGGCATCGTGCTGCCGCAGATCGTGGCTCCCGTGATGGTGTTCATCCTCAAGCGGTTCTTCGACGCGATCCCGCAGGAGCTGCTCGACGCCGCCCGGATCGACGGGGCGGGCACGTTCCGGTTGTTCTGGACGATCGTGCTGCCGCTGTCGCGGTCGATCCTCGTGGCCGTCGCGATCTTCGTGTTCATCGGCGCGTGGAACAACTTCCTGTGGCCGTTCATCGTCACCACCGACCCGCAGTTCATGACCCTGCCGGTCGGCCTGTCCACCGTGAAGAACGCCTACGGCGTGCAGTACGCGCAGAACATGGCGTCCGCGATGATCGCGGCGCTGCCGCTGCTCGTGGTGTTCATGCTCTTCCAGCGCCGCATCGTCCAGGGCGTCGCGACCACGGGCATGGGCGGGCAGTAGTACGCGACAATCGGGTGTGGCCATTCCGACCCCGCACCCTTCGCAGCGCCCGCACCTCGCCGCGGTCGTGGAGGACCACCTCTACGCCGCGGCGGGGTGGGTGCTCGCCCGCGCCGGCTGGCAGCCCCGCCTGGAGCCGTACGCCGGGTACGGCACGCCGGACAAGGTGCGGGTGCTCGCCCGCGTGGTGCTCTCGCCACGGCGCCCCGGCACGCCGAACCGCGACGCCGTCCGGGCCGGACGGCGCGGGTTCCGACACTTCCTCACCGTGCCCGCGCCCCACCGCCGGGTGCGGATCGAGGCGGGCGGCAGCACCTCCGAGGTGACCAGCGACCGGGCCGGCTACGTCGACGTCTCGCTCCCCGCCGGCGCCCCCCTCTCCGACGGCTGGCACACCGCGCTCCTGACCTGCCTCGACGCCCCCGAACCGACCGAGGCCGAGGCCCCGCTCCGGGTGCTCGACGGGCGCACGCGGTTCGGCGTGGTCAGCGACATCGACGACACGACCATGGTCACCGCCGTGCCCCGGCCGCTGCTCGCGGCCTGGAACACGTTCGTGCGGCACTCCAGCGCGCGGCGGGCCGTGCCGGGCATGCCCGGGCTGTACCGCTCGCTCCAGCAGGCGCACCCCGAAGCCGCATTCTTCTACCTGTCGACCGGCGCCTGGAACACCGCGGGCACCCTGCGGGCGTTCCTCCACCGCCACGCGTACCCGCCGGGCCCGCTGCTGCTGACCGACTGGGGCCCCACGCTCACCGGGTGGTTCCGCAGCGGCCAGGCGCACAAGCGGGCGAGCCTCGAGCTGCTCATGACGTGGTTCCCGCACGTGCGATGGGTGCTCATCGGCGACGACGGCCAGCACGACGTCGCGATCTACCAGGAGGCCGCGCGCCGGCGGCCCGACCGCGTGCGCGTCGTGGCGATCCGGCAGCTCACCGGCGGGCAGCAGGTGCTGGCCGGCAACGCGCCGCACGTCGGGAGCGGGTCGCACGTGGGGGGCGGTTCGCGGGGCGGGAGCGGTTCGCGTGGCGCCGGGGCGGCGTCCGGCCCCGGCGATTCGCCGGTGCCGATCGTGGCCGGCCAGGACGGGGACGAGCTCGCCCGCCGCCTGGCCGCCGTGCCGGGTGTGCTCGGCGAGCCGGAGCCGGAGCCGGGCGCGGGCCCGGGCCCGGGCTAGCAGCGCGGCTCAGACCTGGTTCGGATCTCGGAGCTCGCGCGGGCGACGGGCTACCAGTCGGAGAGCGCGTTCAGCACCGCGTTCCGCCGCGTCGTCGGCTCGTCGCCCGCGACGTACCGAGGTCAGGCGCGGCGGGACCACGCGGTTTCTTCTACCGTCTGAGCCTGCGGTTCCACTCATCTCCTTCGAGACCTAAGTTTCTTCGCTTTGGGCCGCTCCAAAGCGAAGAAACTTAGGTCTCGAAGGAGATGACTACGCGGTGTCTTCTGCCGCCTGAGCCTGCGGTTCCGCTCCGGGCGGGTGCCTCGTTCCTCGGCCCCCACCC
>NZ_JBHVEG010000215.1:0-9358 GCF_042802395.1 Promicromonospora sp. NPDC057488 | reverse complement strand
CGCTCAGGTCACCAGGGTGACCTGAGCGTCTGACACGTGCGGAGGGTCCGGTCAGCGGACCGTCTCGGCGTCGTCGTGGTAGTCGCGGGCGACGGGCGGCATGTGGCCGTCCGTACCGTCGGCGTACTGGTCTCCCCCGCCGCCGGACGAACCGCCGTCCGCCCCGTCGCCGTCGGACGACGCCTGGTCGAAGACCCCGGCCGGCTCCTCGCCCCGGATGAGGGCGAGCGCGGAGGGCAGGTCGTCGGCCCCGACGAGCACGTCGCGCGCCTTGGAACCCTCCGAGGGCCCCACGATCTCCCGCGACTCCAGGAGGTCCATGAGCCGCCCCGCCTTGGCGAAGCCCACGCGCAGCTTGCGCTGCAGCATGGAGGTGGACCCGAACTGGGTGGTGACCACGAGCTCGGTCGCCTGCAGCAGCAGGTCGAGGTCGTCGCCGATGTCCTCGTCGACCTGCTTCTTGGCGGCGGCGGGCGCCGCGACGTCCTCGCGGTAGATCGGCTTGAGCTGGCTCTTGACGTGCTCGACGACCTGGTGCACCTCGGACTCGGTGACCCAGGCGCCCTGCACGCGCATCGGCTTGGCCGCGCCCATGGGCAGGAACAGGGCGTCACCCTGGCCGATGAGCTTCTCGGCGCCGGGCTGGTCCAGGACCACGCGCGAGTCCGCGAGCGAAGAGGTGGCGAACGCGAGCCGGGACGGCACGTTGGCCTTGATCAGGCCGGTCACGACGTCGACGGACGGGCGCTGCGTGGCGAGCACCAGGTGGATGCCCGCGGCGCGGGCGAGCTGCGTGATGCGCTGGATCGAGGCCTCGACGTCGCGCGGGGCGACCATCATGAGGTCGGCGAGCTCGTCGACCACCACGAGCAGGTACGGGTACGGCGCGATCTTGCGCTCCGAGCCCGGCAGCGGCTTGACCTTGCCGGCCCGGACGGCGACGTTGAAGTCGTCGACGTGCTTGTAGCCGAAGGTCGCCAGGTCGTCGTAGCGGGCGTCCATCTCGCGCACCACCCAGTCGAGGGCCTCCGCGGCCTTCTTGGGGCTGGTGATGATGGGCGTGATCAGGTGCGGGATGCCCTCGTAGATCGTGAGCTCGACGCGCTTGGGGTCCACCAGGATGAGGCGCACCTGCTCGGGCGTGGACCGCATGAGGATCGAGGTGATCATCGAGTTGATGAAGCTCGACTTACCGGCACCGGTGGCGCCCGCCACGAGGATGTGCGGCATCTTGGCGAGGTTGGCCACCACGTAGCCGCCCTCGACGTCCTTGCCCACGCCCATCACCATCGGGTGCTCGGTGCGACGCGCCGCGCCGGAGCGCAGCACGTCGCCCAGCACCACGGTCTCGCGGTCGGAGTTCGGGATCTCGATGCCGATGGCGGACTTGCCCGGGATGGGCGACAGGATGCGCACGTCCGCGCTCGCGACCGCGTACGCGATGTTGTTGGACAGCGACGTGATGCGCTCGACCTTGGTCTTGGCGCCCACCTCGACCTCGTACCGGGTGACCGTCGGACCGCGGCTGAAGCCGGTGACCTTGGCGTCGACGCCGAACTGCTCGAAGACGCCCGTCAGCGACTCCACGACCCGGTCGTTGGCGGCGGAGCGCGCCTTGTGCGGCGGGCCCTGGACCAGCACGTCCTCGTCGGGCAGCAGGTAGACGGTGTCGCCCTCCAGCATGGGCTGCACGCCGCGCGGCATCGGCTCGCCCGCCTCCGGCGGCCGGGGCCCGTCCTTCTTCGCCGACGCCGCCGGCCCGCCGTCCGGCCCGAGCACGCCGGGGCCGATGGCGGGGGCGCCGGTGACCTTGCCGGCGGACTGGCTGGTCGGGATGCGCTGGGTGGTGAGCTTGCCGGCCTTGGCGGCGCGCTCCTCGACCTCGGCGGCCTTCTCGAACGCCTCGTCGCCCACGAACCCGGCCAGGCGCTCCTTCTCGGCGGCGATCTCCTGCTTGGTGCGCCGCTTGCGGCGCTTGGCCTCCGGCTTGCCGTCGTGCGCCGAGACGCCGTCGGCCAGGGAGAGCCCGTCCTCGGCGCCGTCCTCCGGCTCGCGGTGGTTGCCGGTGAGCCGGTCGTACATGCCGCGCAGGCGCGCGGGGATCCGGTGCACCGGGGTCGCCGTGACGATGAGCACGCCGAAGAAACCGGCCAGGACGTACAGCGGGATCGCGAACCACTGCGTCAGCCCGGTGACGACCGGCGTCGCGAAGAGGAAGCCGATCACGCCGCCGGCGTCCTGCACCGGGGTGAAGCCGTCGGCGGGCGAGGGCAGGCCGGCGCTGATGTGCACGAGCGAGCACGTGGCCACGACCAGGAAGCCGAGCCCGATCGCGACCCGGCCGTTCTGCTGCGTGCGCTCCGGGTGCCGCATGACGCGGAAGGCGAGCCACATCAGCAGCACGGGCAGGGCCACGCCCGCGACGCCGAGCGTGCCCGCGACCACCGCGTGCACGCCGTCGCCGAAGGGGCCGTCGATCCCCCACCACTCCCGCGCCGCGACGATGACCGCCACGGCGAGCAGGGCGAAACCGACACCGTCGCGCCGGTGGTCCGGCAGGTCCGCTTCCGCCTGCTGTCCTGTGCTCTTGCTCGTGCTGTTCCTCGCCACGCCGCTCTTTCCCGCGTTCTGTGCGTCCTCGTCCGCTGCGTCAGGCGCCCGTCGCGGTCCCGCGGCGCGGGTCGCGCCGCCGACCGCGTGCGCCATGCCCATCCACAGGCCGCGCACCGCGCGGACCGGCCACGGCGGGCGGGACGGTACGGGCGCAGCCTTGGCTGCCGGGCGGGTAGCCCCCCGGCGCTGGGTCGATCTTTTCGACGCTGCGGCGCGGGGCTTGGCGCTCTTCGCGCCCTGCCCGGAACTCTTCCCGGAACCTCGCCGGGCCGACGTGCGGGTCGCCATGATGTCGCCACCGTAACCGGCGGCGACGGCCCGGCCCAGGACCCCTCGCGGTGTGTCCCGGACCGGACCACCGACCGGTTTGTCCGGCTACGCGGCCCGGCGCTCAGGTACGGCGCGCCCCGAGGCTCAGGCCAGGAGCAGGCCGGTCGCGAGCATCACGACGCCCGCCCCGAGGACCACCGCCCCGACCGGCAGCAGCACCACGGCGCGGTTGGGGCGCGTACGCCCCTGCCCGATGGCGGAGAGGAAGAACCCGGCGGGCATCAGGATCGCCGCGACCAGCACGCCGGTGGCGGCGAGCCAGCGGGCGAAGCCGGCCAGGTCGGTCGCCTCCGTCAGCAGGAGGCAGAGCAGGCCGAGGATGACCAGCACGCCCGCGTGGGCGTGCCCGGCCCGGAAGAAGCTCTTCTGCAGGTCGGTCGTGGCGAGCCGCCCGCCGAAGACCTTGAGCAGGAAGAAGCCGCCGGACTCGATCCCGACGACGGTCAGCAGCACGATGCCCGCGGTGATGCGGGCGGGGTCCGAGAGCTCGAGCACGACGTCCTCCTGGGGTGCGTCCGTTGTTTTGTAACAGTGTTATCAAACAACGTTCGCAAACTCCCGTCAAGGCTTCTAGACTCACGGCATGGCCCGACCTCGACTGCACGACGACGCCCTGCGCACCCGCCTCCTGGAGGTCACCTCCCGGGTCATCTCGTCGGACGGCGAGGCCGCCGTCACGGTGCGCAAGGTCGCCGCCGAGGCCGCGACCAGCGCGTCGGCGGTCTACGCGCTGTTCGGGTCGCGCGAGGCGCTCGTCGCGGCGGTGAGCGACGAGGGGTTCCGGCGGTTCGCCGAGCACCTGGCCGCCGTCGGGCAGGGCGGGGACCCGGCGGCCGACCTGCGCGACCTGGGCCGCGCCTACCGCGGGTTCGCCCTGGCGGACCCGCACTTCTACCGCGTCATGTTCGACCGCGGCGTGGCCCTCGCGGACGGCGACCCGGCCGACGCCGTCGAGCGGCCCACCTTCCGCGTGCTGCACGACGCCGTGGGCAGGGTGCTGCCCGGCGCGCCGGCCGAGCACGTGCTGAACGCCGCCGTCGGGCTGTGGGGCCTGGTGCACGGGCTGGTGTCGTTGGAGCTCGCGGGGCTGCTGCCCGGGGACGAGCAGGCGCGGGCGGCCGCGTTCGAGCGGGCCAGCGGGACGGTGGGGGCCGCGCTGCTGCGCGGGTGAGCCGCCGTCGCGGACCGGGCCCGGCTCAGGCGCCCGCGGCCCGCCACGCCTCGACGTCGGCCAGGTACGCCGCGACCCGGTCGCGGGGCAGGAACGAACCCTCGAACGACGCTGCCGCGAGCGCCGCCCGCTGGTCGCGGGTCAGGTCGAAGGCGGCGGTGACGGCGTCGTCGACGTCGTCCACGTAGGCGCCGAAGTAGGGCGGGTCGTCGGAGTTGACGCTGACGAGCATGCCGGCGGCGATCATGTCCGGCAGCGGGTGCTCGGCGAGGGAGGGGACCGCGCGCAGGCGCACGTTGGACACGGGGCACACGGTGAACGGGACCTGCTCGGCGGCGACGCGGGCCACGAGGGCGGGGTCCTGGACGACGGCGATGCCGTGGTCGATCCGCTCGGCGTGCAGCAGGTCGAGGGCGTCCCGGACGTTCGCGGCCAGGCCTTCTTCTCCCGCGTGCGCGGTGCGGCGCAGGCCGGCGGCCTCGGCCCGGGCGTAGAGGTCCGTGAACAGGCCGGGTGGGTAGCCGATCTCGGCGTTGTCCAGCCCGATGCCGACGATCGGCGCGTCCATGGCGAGCAGCCGCTCCAGGACGTCGAGCGCGTCGGCGACGGGCTTGTCGCGATGGAACGCGGCGACGAGCAGGGTGGAGACGCCGTGGTCGGCCTCGGCGCTCTGCAGGACGCCGGCGATGCCGCCCACCACGGTCTCCAGCGGGACGCCGCGCACGAGGTGCGCCTGCGGGTCGAAGCTGATCTCGGCGTGCCGCACCCCGGCGCGGGCCGCGCGGGCGAGGTAGGCGCGCGTGAGGTCGGCGAGGTCGGCCTCGGTGCGCAGCACGGCCATGTTGGCGGTGTACAGGTCGAGGAAGGCCGGCAGGTCCGCGAAGTCGTAGGCGGCGCGCAGGCTCTCCGGGTCCGGGTACGGCAGCGCGACGCCGTTGCGGGCGGCGAGCTCGAACGCCAGGTCCGGCTCCAGCGTGCCCTCGAGGTGCACGTGCAGCTCTGCCCGGGGCGGGCGGGACGACGGTGCGGCAGAGGTCATGGGGGCAGGCTACGTGCCGGACTTTCGTGGGGGCTGTCAGTGTGCGCCACTAGCATCGCGCCCACCATGACGACGCAAGAGACCCCGACGGATTCACCGCACACGTTCCAGGTCGACCTCCGCGGGTTGGTGGACCTGTTGTCCCAGCACCTGTACGCCAGCCCGCGCGTGTACGTCCGCGAGCTGCTCCAGAACGGCGTCGATGCCATCACGGCGCGGCGTGCCCTCGACCCGGGCGCCCCGGGGACGGTACGCATCCAGGCCACCGGCACGGCGGTGCGGGTCACCGACTCCGGGATCGGGCTGACCGAGCCGGAGGTGCACCAGCTCCTGGCCACGATCGGCCGCAGCTCCAAGCGCGACGGCCTGGCCGAGGCCCGCAAGGAGTTCCTCGGCCAGTTCGGCATCGGCCTGCTGGCGTGCTTCGTCGTGGCCGAGACCATCCGGGTGGTGAGCCGGTCGGCCCGCACGCCCGACGCGCTGCCCGTCGAGTGGGTGGCCCGGGGCGACGGCTCGTACACGGTCCGCACCCTGGACGTCGCCGAGCACCCCGAGCCGGGCACGACGGTGCACCTCGCGGCCCGCCGCGGCAGCGAGCAGTGGTTCGAGGCGGACACCGTGGCCGACCTCGCCGCCGACTTCGGGGCGCTGCTGCCCTACGACGTCCGCGTGGGTGACGAGCCGGTCACCGGGCAGCGCCCGCCGTGGGAGGCCCGGCACAGCAGCCCGACGGCGCGGGCCACCGCCCTGTCCGCGTACTGCCAGGACACGTTCGGCTTCGCGCCGCTCGACTCGATCGAGCTCGACCTGCCGCTGGTCGGCATCCGCGGCGTCGCCTACGTGCTGCCCGGCGTCGTCAGCCCGGCCCAGCGCGGCGGGCACCGCGTGCACCTCAAGGGCATGCTGCTGACCGACCGCGCCGAGACGCTGCTGCCCGACTGGGCGTTCTTCGTGCGGTGCGTGCTGGACACCGACGCGCTGCGCCCCACGGCCAGCCGCGAGCAGCTCTACGAGGACGAGACGCTCGCCGCCGTCCGCGACGCGCTGGGCGACCGGGTCCGGGGCTGGCTCGCGCAGCTCGCGACCACGTCACCGGAGCGCCTGCGGCGCTTCCTGGCCGTGCACCACCTGGGGGTCAAGGCCCTCGCCCTGCACGACGAGGACGTGCTGCGCACCATGCTGCCGTGGCTGCCGTTCGAGACGTCGGAGGGCGAGCTCACGCTCGACGACCTGGCCCGGCGGCACGCCACCGTGCACTTCACGCGCACCGTCGACGAGTTCCGGCAGGTCTCGGCCATCGCGGCGGCGCAGGGCATGGCCGTCGTCAACGGCGGGTACACCTACGACGCCGCGCTGGTGCAGGCGCTCCCCCTGGCCCGGCCCGGGGTGGCGGTCGAGGAGCTCGACGCGTCGGTCGTCACGGCGCACCTCGACCACCTGGACCCGGCCGCCGAGCTGGCGCTGGCCCCGTTCCTGGCGACCGCCCGGGTGCGCCTGGACCCGCTGGACTGCGACGTCGTGGTGCGCGCCTTCCACCCGGCGACGCTGGCCGCGGTCCACCTGGACGACCGGTCCGCCCGGCACGAGCGGGCCCGGGCCGAGGCCGAGAGCGAGGCCGACGATCTGTGGGCCGGCATCCTCGGCTCCCTGCGTGACGAGGCGCCGCGCGCCCGGCTCGTGCTGAACCACCTCAACCCGCTGGTGCGGCGCATCGCGGGGCTGCCCGACCCGGACCTGACGGGCGTGGCCGTCGAGGCCCTGTACGGCCAGTCGCTGCTCCAGGCACGCCGGCCGCTGCGCCCGGTGGACCAGGCCCTCGTGAACCGCGCGTTCGGCGAGCTCCTGGAGTGGGCCGCGCCCAGCCTGCCGCCGGCCCGCGACGACCGCCCCGGTGACCGGGTCGACGACACCCAGGAGAACGACTGATGACTCAGATCACCGACCTCGCGACCCTCCAGGAGGCGATCTGGGAGAACAACCAGCGCCCCCACGGCACCTCGCAGGCCGCGGCCGCCGAGAACATCCTCGACCAGGCGGCACAGCTCGGCCCGAAGGCGGAGATCAAGGCGGTCTTCCACCTGATCAGCGCCTACGAGTTCAGCGCCGACCGGCACAAGGTGCTGGTCCCGTTCGCCCGCGCCCTGCGGCTGTGGGACCAGGACCCGAGCGTCTTCGACGCGTCAGCCACCCACTCCCTGTTCTGGGACTTCAAGTGGGTCACCACGGGCATGCTCGACCTCCCGCGGGTGCCGCTGGCCGCGATCGAGAACTGGCTCGCGGAGATGGACCGGCGCTACCGGCTGGCCGGGCACACCGAGCGGGCCGTGCGGATGTCCGAGTTCTACATCGCCGACCACATCGGTGACACCGAGCGCGCGCAGCGGGCGTTCGACGGCTGGCTCGCGGCAGAGCGCGGCGAGCTGGCCGACTGCCACGCCTGCGAGACCGCGCGGCAGGGCGAGTTCTTCTCCGACTCGGGTGACGACGCGAAGGCGGTGCGGCACTGGACCCCCGTCCTGGACGGCCGCCTCACCTGCGCCGAGGAGCCGCACCGCGCGCTGGCCAGGTCGCTCCTGCCACTGGTGCGGCTCGGCCGGCTCGACGAGGCCCGGGCGAACCACATGCGCGGCTACCCCATGGTCAAGGGCTCGGAGAGCCTGATGCACTCGGTGGCCAAGCACATCGAGTTCTGCGCGCTGACCGGCAACGAGGCCCGCGCGCTGGAGCTCCTGGCCGACACCCCCGGCTACTTCCAGGCCGACGGCGAGCCCGAGCCGCGGATGGGCTTCTACGCCGCGACCGCGCTGCTCATGGACCGGCTGGTCGCCCTCGGTCGCGGCGACCTGCCGGCCACCGGCCCCACCGGGCGCACCTGGACCGCCGCCGAGCTCGCCGGGCACTCCCGGGCCGAGGCCCTCCGGATCGCCGCCGCGTTCGACGAGCGCAACGGCACGACGGCGGTCAGCGAGCGGGTGCGGTCGACCCTGGACGCCGAGCCGTTGCTGGAGCGGCTGCCGCTGGGCCTGCGGGCGGTGCTCCCCATGACGGGGTCCGGGAGCGGACCCGACGTCGACGACGGCCCTGCCGACGAGATGCCCGCCGCCGTCGGGGAGGCGATCGACCGGTACGAGCGCGCCCGGGACGCCGAGGACCTGGACGAGATGCGGGCGGGGATGTCGGAGGCGATCGACCGCGCCGGCGACTCCGCAACCCCGGGCTGGCGGGCGGGCGCGCACCTGCAGCTCTCCGAGGTGCTGGCCGTCACGGACGACCTGCCCGGCGCCGTCCACCACGGGTACGAGGCCGTGGCCTGGGCCGACCTCGCCGACCCGCGGTTCGCGGTCGTGGCCCGTACCCGGCTCGGCGGCCACCTCATGGCCGGCGGGCGGCACGACGAGGCCGCTCCCGTGCTGGAGCAGGCCCTGAGCGACCTGGACCCCTCCCCCGAGGTGCACGGCGAGGGGAACCTCGTGCAGGTGCGCTGGTGGCTCGGCGAGTGCGCGGCCAACCGCCACGAGCCCGCGGAGGCCGCCCAGCACTGGCTCGCCGCCGCCCAGGTGGCGCAGCACTGGCCGGACCAGGCCGACCACGCGATGCTCGCCACGCTGGCCGCGGAGGCGCTGGAGCGGGCCGGCGAGGGGCTGTCGGCCGAGCTGGCGTACGAGCGGGCCGCCGATCTGTGGGCCGAGGTGGGCGACGCGCTGCGCCAGGTCCGCACCACTCGTGCCTGGGCATGGGCCGTGCGGGACCGCGACGTCGCCGAGGCGAGCCGGATCATGACCGGCGCGACCCGGGCGTGCGAGGCGGCGCTGGCCGACTCGACCGACGATGAGGAGCTCGCGGAGCTGCGGGTGCAGCTGCCCGAGACGCTGGAGCAGCATGCCCGGGTCATCGCCGACGAGGACCTGGACACCGCCCGCTTCCGCGGGCTCTACGAGGGCGCCCTCGCGGAGGCCTACGCCCTGGCGAGCCGCGCCGAGTCGCTCCTGCGCGAGTCGGACGACGTCGCACGCTGGTGCCGCAGCGCCCTGCTGGCCGCCGAGCTGGCGGTCGAGTCGGGCAGCACCGCGGCCGGCCTGGAGCTGGTCGCGGCCGTGGAGGCACGGATCGAGGGCGACGAGGAGCTCAGCGGCTTCGGCGGCCACGCCGGCTGGATCCGCGGGCAGATCAGCGCCTGAGTCCGCGGCCGGCGGCCGGCCCCGAGG
>NZ_JBHVEG010000214.1:0-9427 GCF_042802395.1 Promicromonospora sp. NPDC057488 | reverse complement strand
GGCGTAGACATTGTCTACGCAGCGCAACACACCTCGGGCGGGATGCTTTTCCCTGCATCTTCCACTCGCCGGGTTTGCCCGTCTCTCTGCCCGTCGTCGCGCTTCCGGGGCTGGCCCCCTGCCTGCGCGCTTTGGTAGCGTCCACGTTGTACCAGCCGGTTTTGTCACGGTTGTGGTGCGTGCGGACAGGTGTGGGCGCCCGACGGAGTGAGGCTCATGGGTCATGCGTGACTGGGGATTTCTGTGGACCTACCTGCGGCGTGAACGGCGTCGTACCGCGCTGCTCGGGGTGGTGCTCCTCGCGGGCACGGCGTGCGGCCTGGCCAGCCCGTTCGTGGTGCGGGCCTTCATCGACAGCGTCACCGGGGCGACCGGGGCGACCGGGGCGACCGGCGCCGGACCCGCGATCTACCTGGTCGGCGTGTTCCTGATCGTCGGCGTCGTGCGGTTCGCGCTGCAGGCCGTCGAGGCCGGGCTCGCGGAGTCCGTGGCCTGGCGCTCGACCAACCGGCTGCGGGAGGACGTGCTCGACCACTGCCTGCGGCTGCCCGTCGAGTTCCACTACCGCACCACGCCGGGGGAGATGGTGGAGCGGGTCGACGGCGACATCGGGCTGCTGAGCAACCTCTTCTCGCGCTTCGTGGTCGCGGTGGCGGGCGAGGCGCTGCTCGTGGTCGGGGTGGTCGTGGCCATGTTCACCGTGGAGTGGCGCATCGGGCTGCTGTTCCTGGTCTGCCTGGTGATCGGCGTCGTGCTGCTGCGGCGGGTCGCCGTGCTGGGCCGCGGGGCGCACGTCGGCTACCGGGCCGCGGTGGGCCGCTTCATGGGGTTCGTCGAGGAGCGGATCTCCGGCCTCGAGGACCTCAGGGCGTTCGGGGCCGTGGGGCACACGCTGCGCCGGTACGAGTCGCTGAACTCGGCCCTGCTGCGCGGCGACCTGCGGGCCGCCCTCGTGGGCAGCAGCCTGGTGTGGGCCTCGGCGTCGGTGTTCACCGCCGTCGTCACG
Source organism: Promicromonospora sp. NPDC057488 (assembly GCF_042802395.1). Taxonomy (NCBI): domain Bacteria; kingdom Bacillati; phylum Actinomycetota; class Actinomycetes; order Micrococcales; family Promicromonosporaceae; genus Promicromonospora; species Promicromonospora sp. NPDC057488. The sequence goes on along the minus strand of NZ_JBHVEG010000214.1, from coordinate 8,421 downwards.
GCCCTGGCCATGGCGCTGGGCGGCTGGCGGTTCGGGACCGGCGCGATGACGATCGGCACGGTCTACCTGATCTTCGCCTTCGCGCAGCAGATCCAGGAGCCGCTGATCAACCTGTCCACCCAGCTCCAGGACTACCAGCGGGCGATGGCGGGCCTGCAGCGCACCCGGGCGCTGCTCGACGTCGAGGTCGAGGCGCAGGGCGGGCCGCGCCGGCTCGCCCCGGGCGGCGACGCCGACGGCGCTTCCAGCGCGCTGAGCGTCGAGCTCTCCGGCGTCACGTTCGGCTACGTGCCCGGTCACCCCGTGCTCCGCGACGTCAGCTTCGCGGTGCCCGCCGGGACCAGCGTCGGCGTCGTCGGGCACAGCGGGAGCGGCAAGTCCACCATCGCACGCATGCTCGTGGGGCTCGCGCGGCCCGACGCCGGCACCGTGCGCCTCGGCGGCCATTCGGTCGCGGACCTGGACCTGGGCTCGGTCCGGGAGCACGTGGCGCTCGTCAGCCAGGACGTCTTCGTGCTGGACGCGACCGTGCGCGACAACATCGCGCTGCTCGACGACGCCGTGCCCGACGAGCGGATCCTCGCGGTGCTCGGCGAGCTCGGCCTCGGCCCGTGGCTCGCGGAGTTCGAGCACGGCCTCGACACGCAGATCACCGAGCACAGCCTCTCCGCCGGGCAGGCGCAGCTGCTCACCATGGCGCGCACCCTGCTGCGCGACCCGGCGGTGCTCGTCCTGGACGAGGCCTCGGCCCGGCTCGACCCCGCGACCGAGGAACGGCTCGACCGCGCGCTGGCGCCGCTCGTGCGCAGCCGGACCTCCGTCGTCGTCGCGCACCGGCTGAGCACGCTGGCGCGGGTCGACCGCATCCTGGTCGTCGACCACGGCGAGGTCGTCGAGTACGGCCTGCGGGAGGACCTGCTGGCCGACGACGGCTCCCGGTTCGCCGCGCTGCTCCGGACGGCGGCGGCATGAGGGACGGTGGCATGAAGGACGGCGGCATGAAGGACGGCGGCATGAAGCGCGACCGGACGACCGGGCGGCGCCCGGACCGGGACCTCGGCCGGCTCGGCATCCTGACGCGCGTCACCCGGCGGCACCTGTGGCTGTTCACGGGCGACGTGCTGGTCGGCATCGTCTTCTTCCTCTGCGCGCTCGTGCCCGGCCTCGCGCTGCGCGACTTCCTCAACCAGCTCCCCGGCAGCGACGCCCTCTGGGGCGTGCCGCTCGCGCCTCTGCTCGCCTACGTCGGGTTCAAGGTCGCCAACGCGCTCGGGGCGGCGGCGTGGATGGCCGTCGACACGGTGTTCCGCTACCGCGTCTATACCGACGTCCGCACCAACCTGCTGCGGCAGATGTTCGCCCGGCCCGCCGCGCTGCCGCTCCAGGTGCCCGCCGGCGACGTGCTCACCCGGTTCCGCGAGGACACCGTCGAGGTCGCCGAGGTGCTCGGCAAGCGCGGCATCCAACTCGTCACCTCGTCCCTGGTGCTCAGCGGCGGCTCGCTCGCCGTGCTGTTCGTGATCGACGTCCGGGTGACCGTGCTCGCGGTGCTCCCCACGCTGGCGCTCGCGGTGATCGCGTTCGTGGTGAGCAAGGAGATCAAGCGGCTGCGGGCGGTCAACCTCGCGGCAGCCAGCAGCGTGTCCGCGTTCCTGCGGGAGTGCTTCGCGGGGATCGAGACCATCAAGATCTCCGGCGCCGCGGACGCGATCGGCGGCCGGGTGCGCGAGCTCAACGCGACCCGGCGCCGGGCGGCGGTGCGCGACGGCGTGTTCGGCGGCGTCCTGGCCTCGACCCAGGGCTTCGTGACCCTGCTGGGCTCGGCGCTCGTGATGGTCGTCGTCGCCGACGGCATCCAGGACGGCACCTTCCTGGTCGGCGACTTCGCGCTGTTCGTGTACACGCTCGGCAACCTCGGCACGCTGGTCGCCGCGATCGGCAACTTCGTCAGCAGGTACCAGCGCTTCTCGGTGACCCGCGGCCGCCTCGCGGAGCTGACGCCGAGCGGCACGGCGCGCGCCGTCGTCACGCCGGTGCGCGATCCGGCCGAGGCTTCAGGCCCGGCTCCAGTCCCGGGTAATGCTCGGCCGACCGGCGCGGGCCCGACGACAGCCCCCGACGTCGTGCCCGGCGCCGTGCCCGACGTCGTGCCCGGCGCCGTGCTCGTCGTCGACGACCTGTCCTACACGCACCCGAACGGCGCGCCGTGCTTCTCCGGTGTCGGCCTCACAGCCGCCGCGGGCGACATCGTGCTGGTCACCGGGCAGGTCGGCGCGGGCAAGACGACGCTCGTACGCACATTGCTCGGGCTGCTGCCCAGGTCGGGCGGCACGGTGACGATCCTCGGGGAGCAGCGCGCGCCCGGCGAGGCGTTCACGCCGCCGCTCGCCGGCTACACGCCGCAGGTGCCGCACGTCTTCAGCGGCGCGCTGCACGAGAACGTGCTGCTCGGCCGGCCCCGGCACGATCTGGACGCGGCTCTCGAGGCGAGCACCCTCGCGCGCGACCTCCCGCACCTGTCCGACGGCGCGGACACCGAGGTCGGGCCCAGCGGGCACCGGCTCTCCGGCGGCCAGCTCCACCGGCTCGCGGCCGCCCGCATGCTGGCGCACCCGGCGGCCGTCCGCGTCATCGACGACCTGTCCGCGTCCCTCGACGTGGAGACCGAGCGGCTGCTGGTCCAGCGGGTCGTCGAGGACAGCCGCGACGGGGTGCTGGTCGTGGTCTCCAACCGGCCGCTGCTGCGGGGGTACGCCACCCAGGTGATCGACCTCGACGGGCACTGAGCTCGACCTGCACTGAGCTCGGCCTGCACTGAGCTCGACCTGCACTGAGCACGACCGGTCTGCGATGAGTCGGGAGCCCCGTCGTCGTCGGTACCTGTGACGCACCTCCGACGCTCAGGAGCAGACGATGACCGACACGACCGGCACCACGACCGGCACCACGACCGGCACCACGACCGGCACCTCTACCGGCACGGCACCCGCCCGACCGCCCGTCGTCGACCGGGACGCCTGGCAGGCGGCCCGGGACGAGCTGCTGGCCCTGGAGAAGGCGCACACCCGCGCGGGCGACGCGCTCGCGGCGGCCCGCCGCCGGATGCCGATGACGGAGCTCGACGGCACCGTCCAGGTGGTCGGCCCCGACGGCCCGGTGCCGTTCACCGACCTCTTCCAGGGCCGCGACGAGCTCGTGGTCTACCAGCACATGTGGCACCACGGCGACCCGGTCAGCGGGCAGTGCCCGGGCTGCACCCTGAACGCCTGGCACATCCAGCAGGCGGCCCCGTACCTCCGGGCGCGCGGGGTGTCGTTCGCGATGCTCACCGAGGGCCCCTGGGCCGAGGTCGTCCCGTTCCTGCGCTTCATGGGCTACACCGAGCCCTGGTACTCGGTGCGCGGCCTGGCGGCGCCCGTCGGCGTGGACATGGGGCACATCGCCTGCTTCCTGCGCGACGGCGACCGCGTGTACCTCACCTACCGCACCACGGGCCGGGGCAACGAGCCGGCCGCCGGGATCTTCGGCCTGCTCGACATGACGCCGTACGGCCGGGGCGAGGCCTGGGAGCACGTGCCGGACGGCTGGCCCGCCGGCCAGACGTCCTGCTGGTACTGGGCCACCGACGCCGACGGCGAGGCCACCTGGGGGCCGACCCGCCGGCCGACCCCGCAGTGGACCCGCCCCGGCGCGACGCCCGTGGAGTCCTGAGCCGCCCTGAGCCTCGCTGAGGCTCAGGCCCGCGGCGTCCACGCCCCGGCCGCCGCCGCCTCCTTGGCGAAGACGTCGAACGGGGTGGCCGCCCGGCCCAGGACCCGCTCGACGGTGTCCGTGGTGGCCGTGTTGCGCCCATCGAGCACCTCTTGGAAGAGCCAGGCGAGCCCGGCGGCCTCGTCGGGGTGCACGCCGGCGCCGGTCAGCTCGGCGACGAAGTCGTCCGGGGTGAGCGCGACGTGCTCGACCGGGCGGCCGGTCGCGTCGCTCAGCAGGCGCGCCACCTGGGTGAAGGTCAGCGCCTCGGGACCGGTGAGCTCCAGGACCTTGCCGGCGTGCTTGTCGGTGGTGAGCGCGAGGGTCGCGACGTCGGCGACGTCCTCCAGGCTGACGAACGGCTCGCGCACCTGGTCGGCGGGTACGGCGATGCGGCCGTCCAGCACGCCGTCGAGCAGGAAGTGCTCGCTGAAGTTCTCCTGGAACCAGGAGCAGCGCACCACCGTGGTGGCGGGCGCCGCGGCCAGGGCGATGTCCTCGCAGGCGCGGGCGCCGTCCTCCCCACGGCCGGACAGCAGGACGACCCGCTCGACGCCGTGCCGCACGGCCCGAGCGGTGAACGCGTCGACGACGGCGTCGGCGCCGGGCAGGGCGAGGTCGGGGGAGTAGCAGAGGTAGACGGCGCCCGCGCCGGCGAGCGCGGCGTCCCAGCCGGCGTCGTCGTGCCAGTCGAACGGGACTGCCCCGGTTCGGGAGGTGATGCGGACTTGGCGGCCCTGGGCCCGGAGCCGGTCGGCGACGCGGCGGCCGGTGCGGCCCGTGCCGCCGGTGACGAGGATCGGCGCGGTGGTGGTGGGTGCCGGTGAAACGGTCGGTGAAGTGGTCATGGGTACATCGAATCGCCGGAACGCTGGACGCTGAATAGCCCAGGATCTGCTGTGCATGTCTCAGCGTCCAGTAGTCACCTAGGATGGGCCCATGGACCCGTTGTCGCAGCTCCTGGCGCACCCGCAGGCGGAGGGCGCCTTCACGCTCCTGATGTCGATGCGTGCCCCCTGGGCCGTCCGGGTCGAGGACGAGTCCGCGCTGACCGTCGTGATCGTCACCTCGGGCGGCTGCCGCCTGGAGGCCGGCGACGACGTGCACGACCTCCGGGAGGGCGACGTCGCCCTGGTGCGCGGCCCGCTGCCCTATCGTGTGGCCGACGCCGCGGGCAGCGCGACGGTTGCGGTCATCGAGCCGGGCCAGCGCTGCGTCACGCCCGACGGCGCCCCGCTCGACCTGGCCCTCGCGCACGGGCTGCGGCACTGGGGCAACGACCCCGCCGGCCCGGACACGATGATCGTCGCGAGCTACGCCGACGTCGGCAGCGTGGGGCGGTTCGTCACCGAGATCCTGCCCGACGCCGCCGTCGTGCCGGCGGGTGGCCTCGACCCCGCGCTCGTGGGCCACCTGGCGCGCGAGATGGCCAACGACGGCCTGGGGCAGAGCGTGGTGCTCGACCGCCTCGTGGACGTGGTGACGATCGAGTCGATCCGCGCGTGGACCGCCGCGAACCCGCCGGCGCGCCCGAGCTGGGTGGGCGGGATCGCCGACCCGGCCGTCAGCGCGGCGCTGCGCGCGATGCACGCCGAGCCCGAGCGCGCCTGGACCGTCGCCGACCTGGCGCGCCGGGCCGCCGTCTCCCGCGCGACCCTCGCCGCGCGGTTCACCGAGCTGGTCGGCACGCCGCCGCTGCGGTACCTGACGAGCTGGCGGCTCGCCCTGGCCCGCGACCTGCTCACCGACCGCGCCCGCACGCTCGACGCCGTGGCCAAGCGGGTCGGCTACTCCAGCGGGTTCGCGCTGAGCACGGCGTTCACGCGGGCGTTCGGCGTCAGCCCGGCCGCGTACCGGCGTCGGCTCGCGGAGGGGCCGCGGCAGGTCGGGGCGACGGGGACGACGGGGACGACCGGGACGACGGGGACGACCGGGACGACGGGGACGACCGGGACGACGGGGACGACCGGGACGACGGGGACGACCGGGACGACGGATCGGACGGCGGGCCGGGGCTGAGGCCGGAATGCCCTGGCCGCGCCCGGTGCTCCGCGATACGGTCCCCCGATGCCTGCGCTCCCGAACCCTCCGCTCCCCGGTCCTCCGCCCCCGGGTCGCTCGCTCCCGATGCGCCGGCAGTGCCGTGGTCTCGTCGTCGACGCGCGGGACAGCATCCTGCTCGTCGCTCATGCGATCGACCAGGTGGGCACCGTCTGGATCGGGCCCGGCGGCGGCGTCGACCCCGGGGAGACCGTCGAGGAGGCGCTGCGCCGCGAGCTCTTCGAGGAGGTGGGTCTCGTCGTTCCGGACGAGCAGCCGCTCGCGCCCGTGTGGACCCGCCAGGTCGCCTACCCGCCGGGGATGCCGCGGCCCGGTTTCGCCGGGGTGCACGAGGACTTCTACCTCGTGCGCACCGAGCGGTTCGAGCCGGTGTCGGGCCTCCCGCCGGGCACGCCGGGCCACCCGGACGCCGAGGGGATCGTGGACGCGCGGTGGTGGACGCCGGCCGAGCTGGACGCTGCGGGCGACGGCGCCCTGTTCGGGCCGCGCGGCCTGCCGTCCCTGCTGGCCGCGACCCTCGCCGACGAACGGGCCGGCCTGCTGGGCGGCGAGCCGCGCCGGATCGGGCTCTGACCAGTCGCATCACGCGCCTCTGATACCGTCCGGGTCCGTGGAACGACATGGTCTCGTGGTCGACGTGGTCCCGGAGAAGCGTGAGGAGTACCTGCGCCTGCACGCCGCCGTCTGGCCCCAGGTCGAGGCGACCCTCCAGGCGTGCAACGTGCACAACTACACGATCTTCGTGCTGGAGAACACGCTGTTCGCGTACTACGAGTACACCGGCGACGACCACGAGGCCGACATGGCCCGGATCGCGCAGGACCCGGTGACCCAGGAGTGGTGGACGCACACCGACCCGTGCCAGACCGCCTTCGGCAAGGACGCCGCGCCGGGCGAGGGCTGGCGCGACATGCAGGAGGTCTGGCACCTGGCCTGACGGGGCGGGTGCGGGGGAGACGTCGTCCCCGGGGGCAGGTAACGGAGAGGTAGCAGTGCTACGTCTCCGTTACCCCTCCGGCCGTGTGAGGCTTCCCGGCCGGGCCTGCGGTCGATTGCCGGCCGCGCCTGCGGTCGATTGCCGGCGGCGTCCCGGGACCAGCAGCCCGATCGCCAGCAGGATCGCGACGGCGAGCACCACGACCTGGCCGATCGCCTCGTTCGTCGGCAGGTGCCCGAGGTGCGTCACGTGGTACGCGAAGTGCAGGACGCCGAAGACCGTCCACGCGATCCCGAGCACGCGGCATGCTGCCTGGGAGGGCCGGAACAGCCCGTAGAGGCTCGCCGCGCCGAGCGCGAGGTACATGGCGCCGTGGTCACGGACCAGGTGCTCGTTGTAGGGGCCGTCCTTGGAGACCCACTCGCCGAGCACGGACGGGAAGTGGTCGTAGTAGGCCTGCGGCAGGAAGTACGACCACGCGCCGACGAAGCCGACGATGATCACGGTCGCGACCAGGGACCCGTACTGGACGCGGCCCACCGGCCGCGTCCCGGCCGGTGCGGGTGCTGTGGTTGCCGGGTCAGTCATGGTCGTGCCCTTCGAGCGGGGTCGGTTTCCGGTGGGGTCGGGAGCCAGTGGGTGAGCTTGGCGGGGTTGAGCATGATCCACACGTCGGTGACCAGCTCGTGCTCCACGTGGAAGGTCATGACGCCGGCTACGGTGTCGCCGCTGCGCAGCACGACGCCCAGGCCGTCGGCCAGGGGCTCGAGGTGCTGGGTGAGCTCCGGCATCTTGGCGTCGACGCCGAGCACGAGCCGCGCCACGCGGCCGGGGCCCTCGATGACGTTGAGCGCGGCGGTGACCAGCCCGTTGGCGTCGGTGCGCAGCTCGACGTCGGGCGCGAGCACGCGCATGAGCTGCTCCATGTCGCCCGCCTGCGCGGCGCGCAGGAAGGCCCGGACCGTGCGGTCGTGCTCGTCGCGCGGCACGGCGGCGGTTCGGTGCTCGCGGACCTGGCGGCGTCCGGTCGCGGCGAGCTGGCGGACGGCGGCCGGCGTCCGCCCGACGATCCCCGCGATCTCGTCGAACGGCACGGCGAAGACGTCGTGCAGCACGAACGCGACGCGCTGCGCGGGCGTCATCGCCTCCAGGACCACCAGCAGCGCCGTGCTCACGGCGTCGTCGAGCGTCACCCGGTCCAGCGGGTCGGCGGTGCCGCCCGCAGGAGTCAGGGGAGCCGGCGGAGCGGTGCCGTCGAACAGGTCGGCGGGCAGCGGCTCGGGCAGCCACTGGCCTATGTACCGCTCCCGCCGTCTGCGGGCGGAGGCCAGCAGGTCGAGGGCGATCCGGCTCGCCACGCGCGTCAGCCACCCGGCCGGGTTGGCGATCGCGGTGCGCTCGGCCTCCTCCAGCCGGTACCAGCGCAGGTAGGTCTCCTGCACGACGTCCTCGGCGTCGGCGAGGGTGCCCGTCATCCGGTACGCGAGCGAGAGCAGGCGCCGCCGCTCGGCGAACACGCCGTCCAGCTCGGTGCCTTGATCGTGGTGCTGCTCGCTGTCCCGTTCGTCGTCCACGGCCGGTCCTCGTCCTGTCTCGTTCTCGCTCATCATCACTCTGACGACGCAGCCCCGCGGTGTGTGAGCACCGGACGTGAGGTCGCCCGGTGCTCACAC
>NZ_JBHVEG010000213.1:0-9443 GCF_042802395.1 Promicromonospora sp. NPDC057488 | reverse complement strand
GCACAGGCCTCTGCCGACCTCGATGCAGACTGCCGACATCACAGGAAAGTGCCGACCCCGCGGGGCCGTCACGTCAGCGTGGTCACCTGGTAGCTCGGCGGCAGGTGGTCGTGCGACTGGGCGAAGACCTGCGGGGTCCACGCATCGAAGCCCACGGCGCGCAGGGCGGCGCGGACGCCCGCCGTGAGCGCTTCCGGAGCGGTCTCCAGGCCGCCTGGCGCTCCCCCGCCGGCGACGACGAGGCCGGCGGCGGCGCGCAGCGCGTCGCGAACAGGGTCCGCTCCGGCGCCGTCCGGCCCGGCACCGTCGGACCCGGTCCAGGCAGGCGGAACCTCCAGGACCTCGACGTCGGCGGCCCGTGCCCCGAGCACGTCCGCGAGCGCGAGCAGCGCCACCGACGCGCCGGTCCCGGCGACCGGGAGGCCCGGCGCCCAGAGCCGGCGCGCGTCGTCGGGCAGCCAGCGGTCGCCGATGCCGGAACCCACCAGGGACGGGCGCAGCCGGCCGTGCCGGAGCGCGGGGCCGTGCGCGAGGACCAGCGGTACGCGGTCGCCCGCGGTGAGGCGGGCCAGCGCGGCGGACACGGCCTGCCGGACGTCGGCGAGCGGGTCGGTGCGCAGGCCAGGGACCGTCCCGGGGACGAGCAGCGGGGTCGCGGGCAGGATCACGGCGTGCACGATGGACGAAAGTAGCATCGGCCCCGCCATCCAGCGGCTCCTGGGCGATTCCACCCCCCTTTCCACGCAAAGGGCGCAGCGGGAGGAGGGGTCTGGCAGGTACTGTGGGCTGGTGAGGTTCTTCGGGTCACGACGCCGGAACACGGCGGGCGACGGCGACCGTGCGGCCACCGGCCCGCAACAGCCCGAGCCCAGGGAACTCGACGATGAGGAGCTGCGGGCGCAGGTGGAGGGCGTGCTGCTGCGTGAGCTGACGGGCGGCCTCGACGATCCCTCCTCCGTTCCCGAGCCGCTGACGCGCGACCGCGTGGTCGAGTGGCTGGGCGAGAACGGGTTCAGCTACTTCGTGGACTCCGAGGGCGACGTCGGCGGGCTGTGGCACGGCTGGCTGTTCTACTTCCTCATGGTCGGCGAGAGCAACGAGGTGCTCCAGGTGCGCGGGCAGTGGCACCGGGACCTGACCATCGAGCGGCTGGAGGAGATCCTCGAGCTGTGCAACGAGTGGAACGCCGAGCGCATCTGGCCCAAGACGTACGTGCGCGTGCGGGACAACGGCGCCGTGCTCGTCTACACCGAGGTGACGGTCGACCTGGAGCACGGCGTCACCGAGGACCAGCTCGACCAGCTGCTGCAGTGCGGGCTGACAACGGGCTCCATGTTTTTCGAGCATCTCGACGAGACGTTCCCCGACCCGCTGAGGTCCGCGCCATGAGCCCGCCCCGGAGCGGAGGCGGCGCCGGCCGCTGGCTCGCGCGCCTGCTCAACCCACGTCCGCCGGTAGCCCGGCGCCCCGCGGGCGCCCAGGTCCGCACGCTCGCGAACCCCCCGGTCGAGAAGCCGCGGCCGCTGACGACGCAGCGGGTCGGCGACGACCTGTCGCGGCGCGGCTACCGCTTCCGCATCGACGACGACGGCGACGTGACGGGCACCTGGGACGGCAACCGGTTCTGGTTCCTGCTGCTCGGCGAGCACGACGAGATCCTGCAGGTGCGGGGCCGCTGGGCGGGCGCGCTGCCCGCCGCGGCGCGGCTCGCGGTGCTCCAGGCGGCGAACGACTGGAACCGCGAGCGCATCTGGCCCAAGGTCTACACCCGCGAGGAGGGTGCGGGGCTGGCCCTGTACGCCGAGGTGTCGGTGGACTTCGAGCACGGCGCCACCGAGGAGCAGCTCGCCCAGACGGTGTCGTGCGGCCTGGTGACGGCGAGCCAGTTCTTCTCGACCGTGGCGTCCCTGGCCCCGCCGCCGGACACCGAGCCGGACGAGGCCGACGGGGACGACGCCGCCGGCTAGCCCTACCCCCGCCCGCGGGGTCCCCACGGACCCGACGGGTACTTCTACCCGTATCGTTTTTTAGCCCTGTTGTCGCAGGTCAGTTACGGTCGTGAACAGACAACGACCGGATGAGCGACAGGGGACCCGATGGGTGAGATGTGGGGCGCTGACATCACACAGCTGCGCGCCCTGGCACGAGAGTTCGAGGGGGCGTCGCAGTCACTGGACAACACCGTCACCGAGGTCACGTCCGTGCTGTCGAGCGTGGACTGGCTGGGACCGGGCGGTGACCAGTTCCGGGAGGAGTGGGACGGGCATCACGCGCCGGCCATCCGCGGTGTGTCCGGCAGCCTGGCGGACGTGCGCGGGATCCTGGAGCGCAACGCCGACGCGCAGGAGGAGACCAGCAGCGACTACGCGGGCGGGGGCGAGGCCGGTTCCGGCCTCGGCGGCACCGGCGGCATCGGGACGAAGGCCGGCGAGGGCAGCCCCGCCGGGAACCCCGAGGACGAGGGCTTCCCGGAGTGGTTCGACGACGCCCTGGGCGGCTGGTCGAACGGGCTCACCGCGGGTGGGCTGGGGCAGGACCTGTTCAACTGGATCGTCAAGACCGGGACGGCGGTCGACTCGCTCGCCGATCTCGGCGCCGGCGGACACCTGCTCGACGCCTTCGGCAAGGTCTTCGCGGTCGCGGGGATCGTCACGGGCGGCCTCCAGGCGTTCGACGAGTGGTCGGAGGGCGACTTCTACGGGGGCGCGGACGGCGCCATCACGGCGGGCCTGAGCGTCGCGGTGCTCGCGACCGCGGCGACCCCCGCGGGCCCCTTCGTGGCCGGCGGCGCGGCGATCTGGGGCGGGCTCTCGCTGATCAACGGCCTGGTCTCCGACCGCCCGCTGAGCGAGAACCTCGTCAACTACAGCCCCGTGGGGATGGCCTGGAACGCCTTCTCCGACAAACCGTTCTCGGAGGCCGTGACCGACGCCGGAAGCTGGGCCTGGGACCGCGGCACCGACGCGGTGGGCGGGATCGCCGACGCCGCCGGGGACGCGTTCGATGCCGGCGGCAATATGCTCAAGGGCGCCGGGAAGGCCATCGGCGGCCTCTTCAGCTGAACCCACACCACTGACAGCCTGAACGAGGCCCTCAGCGGCCACTGGGAGGACAGAAAGACATGACTGACAACATCACGCCCGACCGGGACGTGTCCGCCGACCCGGACGTCGCGCTGCTCGAGCTCACCGCCTTCGAGCTGATCACCCTGCTCAGCCAGGGCACGACCGAGGCGGGCCGGCGCACCACGGAGCTGCTGCGGCTGCCGGAGCTCCCGCAGGACTCCCCGCTGCTCGGCGCGGGCCTGAGCTCGCTCGTGGTCCGGCGGCTGGCCCGGACGGAGGACGGCGCCCTGGTGCCGGTCGGCAAGCTGGCCGCGCTGTCGAACGTCCTGTTCACCGCGGACACCTGGGTCGAGGCCGCCGGGATCACCGACCGGGAGAACAACGCGGCGCTGCTGATCGGCTCGCCCAACGGGTCGGTCGTCGTCGAGCCCCGGCCCAACGGGATCTGGCAGGTGCTGCCCCTGGAGCCCGCGGAGCCGGTGCGGGTCGCCGCGTCGCGGTACGTCCGGACGGCGTTCCGCACGCTGCAGGGGCGGCCGTTCGGCGGGAGCGTCAAGGTCACGGACGCCAAGGGCGCCCGGACGGCGGCCGTGCGCGTCGCCGCCGACGACACCTGGCAGCTCGTGCACGGGCCCGTGGACCAGAAGCTCGAGCCGGCGCCGGTGCGGCCGGACCCGACGTTCCGCATCCTCGCGGAGGCGGTCGCGTGAACGCGCAGCGCCCGGCGAGCCCCTGGTCGGACGGCGGGGACCCGGCCCGGGCGCGTGGCCTCGCATGGATGTGGACCGCGCTGTCCGCCGTCGGCTGGGTCATGGCCGGGTTCTCGGCGCTCAGCTGGTGGACCGCACAGGTGTCCGGCCGGGCCGGGGAGAACCAGTGGCGCGGGTACGCCGTCGGCGACATGTTCCCCTGGTACCTGGTGATCCCGTTCGGGCTGCTCGGGCTGTGCCTGGCGGTCGTCGCCGCACGCCGGTGGGCGCGGGCCCGGGAGCTGGCGCGCCGCGCGCCTCGCGACTGAGCAGGACCGGGGCCCGGGCCGTGCGGCTCGGGCCCCGGTCTCAGCGGCGCAGCGTGGGCAGGCCCAGCGAGACCGGGCCCGACGGCGCCGGCGTGCCGTGCGAGTGCTCGTCCTCTCCCCCGCCGAGCCGCGCCTTCTCGCGCGCGACCCAGGCGTCGCCCGACCGGGTGCGGCGCACCACGAGGCCCGCGACGTCGGCGGGCTCGGCGATCAGGTGGTGCGGGGCGGCCCTGGTGACGGTCACGGTCACCATGTCGCCGGGGCGCGGCACGCCCGCGGGGACGACGTCGGCCAGGCGCGGGTCGTCGAGGTCGGCCGGTGCGCGGGTGAGGTCGACGCTGGGGTGGGGCGCGACGTCGTCGGGCGAGGTGGTGAGGCCGAAGTGCACGAGGCGGTTGTCCGCCGCGCGGCCCGAAAGGCGGTGCGTGGCGCCGTCCTTGCGGCCGGAGCCCTCGGCGACGAGCACCTCGAGCGTGCGCCCGACCTGCGTGTTCGCCTCCTCGGCGCCGATGCGCTCCTGGAGGGCGAGCAGGCGCTCGAACCGCTCCTGCACGACGGCCTTGGGGAGCTGGTCCTCCATGGTCGCGGCAGGCGTGCCCGGGCGCGGCGAGTACTGGAAGATGAACGCCGAGCTGAACCGGGACGCCTCGACGACGCGCATGGTCTCGGCGAAGTCCTCCTCGGTCTCGCCCGGGAAGCCCACGATGATGTCCGTGGTGATCGACGCGTCGGGCATCGCCGCGCGGACCCGGTCGAGGATGCCGAGGAACTTCTCCGAGCGGTAGGAGCGGCGCATCGCCCGCAGGATGCGGTCGGAGCCGGACTGCAGCGGCATGTGCAGCTGCGGCATCACGTTCGGGGTCTCGGCCATCGCGGCGATGACGTCGTCGGTGAAGGCGGCCGGGTGCGGGGACGTGAACCGCACGCGCTCCAGGCCCTCGATCTGCCCGCAGGCCCGCAGCAGCTTGGCGAACGCGCCGCGGTCGCCGAACTCGACGCCGTAGCTGTTCACGTTCTGGCCCAGCAGCGTCACCTCGATGGCGCCGGCGGCCACGAGCGCCTCGACCTCGGCGAGGATCTCGCCCGGACGGCGGTCGCGCTCCTTGCCGCGCAGGTGCGGCACGATACAGAAGGTGCAGGTGTTGTTGCAGCCCACCGAGATGCTGACCCAGCCGGCGTAGACCGACTCGCGCTTGGTCGGCAGCGTGGACGGGAAGACCTGGAGGGACTCCGCGATCTCCACCTGGGCGGCCTCGTTGTGCCGCGCGCGTTCCAGCAGCACCGGCAGGGCGTCGAGGTTGTGCGTGCCGAACACGACGTCCACCCACGGGGCCTTCGCGACGATGTCGCCGCGGTCCTTCTGCGCCAGGCAGCCGCCGACGGCGATCTGCATGCCGGGGCGCGTCGCCTTGATGCCCGCGAGCTGGCCGAGGTTGCCGTACAGCTTGTTGGCCGCGTTCTCGCGGACGGCGCACGTGTTGATCACCACGACGTCGGCGGCGTTCGCGGCCTCGTCCTGGCTGGACGCGCGCGTGTAGCCGGCCTGCTCCAGCATGCCGGCCATGTGCTCCGAGTCGTGCACGTTCATCTGGCACCCGAGGGTGCGGACCAGGTAGGTGCGGGGTGCCTCGGGCGCCTCGTCACGGACGGCGGTGTCGGTCGCGGCGGCGTCGGGCAGGGCTGAGGGGAGGGCGGTCGTGGACATCGCCTCGATTTTACGACCCCTTTCGAGGCCCGCCGAACGGTTGATCCAGGCATATAACGGGCATCTGTTACCGAAACGTTGTGCAGTGATGACCGGTCGACTTGGTCCTTGAAACATCGGATCGTTAGGTTCAAGGGATGGACCAGAGCACCTCGACCACCGGCCAACCGGCGGCCGACAACACCGTGGACGCTCCGACGTCGGACCGCGCCCTCGGGGCGCCCCTCGTCGAGCTGAAGAGCGTGAACAAGCACTTCGGCGCGCTGCACGTGCTGCAGGACATCGACCTCACCGTCCGCAAGGGCGAGGTGCTGGTCGTGATCGGCCCGTCGGGGTCCGGCAAGTCCACGCTGTGCCGGGCGATCAACCGCCTGGAGACCATCGACGACGGCACCATCACCGTCGACGGCAAGACCCTGCCCGAGGAGGGCAAGGCCCTCGCGCAGCTCCGCGCCGAGGTCGGCATGGTCTTCCAGTCGTTCAACCTGTTCGCGCACAAGACCGTGCTCGACAACGTCACCCTCGGGCCGCGCAAGGTCCGCGGGCTGAGCAAGAAGGACGCGGAGGAGCAGGCCCGCAAGCTGCTCGACCGCGTGGGCGTCGGCAACCAGGCGGGCAAGATGCCCGCCCAGCTCTCCGGCGGCCAGCAGCAGCGTGTCGCGATCGCGCGCGCCCTGGCGATGCAGCCGAAGGTGATGCTGTTCGACGAGCCGACGTCGGCCCTCGACCCCGAGATGGTCAACGAGGTGCTCGACGCGATGGTCGCGCTCGCCCAGGAGGGCATGACGATGATCGTCGTGACCCACGAGATGGGCTTCGCCCGGAAGGCCGCCGACCGCGTGGTCTTCATGGCGGACGGGCAGATCGTCGAAGAGGCTCAGCCCGAGGAGTTCTTCACGGCGCCCAAGAGCGAGCGGGCCCGCGACTTCCTGTCCAAGATCCTGACCCACTGATCTTTCACTGACTGATCCCACCCAAGGGGTCCTACCCGGACCCCGAACTATCGAAGGGGAATCATGCGCAAGCACACCATGGGGCTGATGGCGATGGCCGCGGCGTCGACCCTCGCGCTCTCGGCCTGTGGCGGGGCCGAGGTCGGCGGCGAGCCCGAGGGCGGCGCGTCCGAGGGCGGCGACGGCATCACGATCGGCATCAAGTACGACCAGCCGGGCCTCGGCCTGCAGGACGGCGCCGAGTACACCGGGTTCGACGTGGACGTCGCCCGGTACGTCGCGAACGAGCTGGGCTACAGCGAGGACCAGATCACCTTCAAGGAGACGCCCTCGGCCAACCGCGAGAGCATGCTCCAGAACGGTGACGTCGACATGATCTTCGCGACGTACTCGATCACGGACGAGCGCAAGGAGGTCATCAGCTTCGCGGGTCCGTACTTCGTCGCCGGGCAGGACCTCCTCGTCGCCGCCGACAACACCGACATCACCGGCCCGCAGGACCTGGAGGGCAAGAACCTCTGCTCGGTCACCGGCTCGACGTCGGCGGAGAAGATCAAGACCGACTACGCCGAGGGCGTGCAGCTCCTGGAGCGCCCGGGCTACGCCGAGTGCGTCACCGCCCTGGTCGCCGGCCAGGTGGACGCCGTCACCACCGACGACATCATCCTGGCCGGCCTCTCCGCCGCCAACGGTGAGGGCAAGCTCAAGGTCGTCGGCGCCCCGTTCTCGGAGGAGCGCTACGGCGTCGGCCTGCCGAAGGACTCGGACAAGTGCGAGGACATCAACGCGGCGATCACCAAGATGATCGACGACGGTACGTGGGAGGAGCTCGTCGCCGCCAACACCGAGGGCGCCGACTACACCCCGAACGCGGACCAGAACCCGCCGACGCCGGACGCCTGCGCCTGACGTCTCCTTCGCAGTGCACCGGGATCGCGTCCGCCCAGCGAGACGCGATCCCGGTTCGCTGCGGGGCGGCATCCCGCCGTCCGCGACTGTGACCTACCGGGGCGCGCCGACCAGGGCCGCGCCTCTCCCGAAAGGTGACCCGTGAACGACTATCTGTCAGGGCTCGGCGCGCTCCTGCAGCAGTACGACGTGCTCGGAGCGTTCTGGACCAACATCCAGCTGACGTTCTGGGGTGCGCTGATCGCGCTGGTGCTCGGCACGCTGCTCGCGCTCATGCGGATCTCCCCCATCGCGTCGCTGCGCTGGGCCGGCGCCACGTACGTGAGCATCTTCCGCAACACCCCGCTGACGATCATCATGACCTTCATGGTCATGGGCGTGTGGACCGCGCTCCAGATCCAGCTCGCCGACAACTTCGAGGACAACTTCTTCCGCCTCGCGGTCGTCGGCCTGGCCGTCTACCACGCGGCGTTCGTCTGCGAGGCGATCCGCTCCGGCGTGAACACGGTCCCGCTGGGCCAGGCCGAGGCCGCCCGCGCGATCGGCCTGTCGTTCCTGCCGGCCGCGCGCCTGATCATCCTTCCGCAGGCGTTCCGTGGGGCCACCGCCCCGCTGGGCAACACCCTCATCGCGCTGTTGAAGAACTCGACCGTGGCCGCGGCGGCCAGCGTCTCCTGGGAGACCTCCTCCACGATGAAGACCATGATCGAGTTCAACCCCAACTATCTCTGGGAGATCTTCGCGGTGTTCGCGATCGGCTACGTCATCCTGGTGATCCCCATCGGACTGCTGACGACCTGGCTGTCCCAGCGTCTGGCGGTGAAGCGATGAGCGCCTCGGTACTCTTCGACGCCCCCGGCCCCCGGGCGCGTAGCTGGACCCTCGTCGGCAACATCATCGGCGCGGTGGTCGTGCTGGCGGTGGCCGCGTGGGTCCTGCTCCAGCTCGACGCCAAGGGCCAGCTGGAGCCCCAGCTCTGGGCGGACGCCGTCTCGGCGCGCACCTGGCAGTACTACCTGATCCCGGGCCTGCTCAACACGCTGCGGGCGGCGGCGTTCGCGATCGTGGGCTCGATCGCCTTCGGTCTCGTGTTCGGCATGGGCCGGCTGTCGCAGCTCGCCCTCGTGCGCAGGGTGTGCGGCACCGTGGTCGAGTTCTTCCGGGCCGTCCCCGTGCTGCTCATGATGGTGTTCTTCTACGGCCTGTTCGGGCAGCTGCTGCCCGGCGTGAGCGACAAGGCGTTCCTCGCCGTCGTGGTCGCGCTCATCCTGTACAACGGCTCCGTCATCGCGGAGCTGGTGCGGTCGGGCGTGGGGAACCTGCCCCGCGGCCAGGGTGAGGCCGGGCTCGCGATCGGCCTGACGCCGGGTCAGACGCTGCGCTCCATCCAGCTGCCCCAGGCGCTGGTGGCCATGCTGCCCGCGATGGTGTCGCAGATCGTCGTGGTCCTGAAGGACTCGGCGCTCGGCCAGCTCATCGGCTACCAGGAGCTCCTGCGCACCGGGCAGATCGTCTACTCGGCCGACGGCAACCCGTTGCAGGTGCTGACGGTCGTGGCCGTGGTGTTCATCGTGCTGAACCTGCTGCTCACCCTGGTGGCGCACCAGCTGTCCCGGCTGCTGTCGAGCCGCACCGCCGGTCAGACCATCGAGGGCACCGGGATCGGTAACCCGACTGCCGTGGCCGGCGCGGCCGGTGGCCCGGGCAACGTCTGACCCGACGGCTCGTCCGCCCCGGGCCGGGCGGACCTGACCGACGAGGGGCCGGGTGGTCAGCAGCGAGCGCTGCTGACC
>NZ_JBHVEG010000212.1:0-9555 GCF_042802395.1 Promicromonospora sp. NPDC057488 | reverse complement strand
CAGACCGTGTGCCGGTCGGCCGCCGCCTGTGGACAGACGAGCCTGTGGTCGAACTCGTTCCCTTGCGCCGTGGTGGTCAGGGGCTGTTTGTGGCTCCGACGAACTCGCTGGAGTTCTACTTCGCCACAGTTCTATCTCGCCACAGTTCTACTTCGCCCTGGTTCTACTTCGGCGATTGGAGGGTTACCAGATGCGGACCCGGGCCTCCGGGGCCAGGTACAGCGCGTCGCCCGGCTGGACGTCGTAGGTCGCGTAGAACTCGTCCACGTTGCTCACCACGCCGTTGCAGCGGAACTCGTTGGGGGAGTGCGGGTCCGTCGCGAGGCGGCGCAGCACCTCCTCGTCGCGGCCCTTGGACTGCCAGACCTGGGCCCAGCCGAGGAAGATCCGCTCCAGGGCGGTGAGCCCGTCCACGACCGGCGCCTCGTCCAGCGGCTTGCCGAGCGCGATCCGGTAGGCCTTGATCGCGATCGAGAGCCCGCCCAGGTCGCCGATGTTCTCGCCGATCGTCAGGCCGCCGTTCACGTGCGCCTCGGCGGCGCTCTCGCCGTCGCCCTCGCCTTCCCCGGCCTCCGGGCCGACGGCGGACGCCGCGAGCTGCGCCGGCCGGAACGCGTCGTACTGCGCGATCAGCGCGCTCGTACGCTTCTCGAACTCGGCACGGTCGGTGTCGGTCCACCAGTCCTCGAGGCGGCCGTCGCCGTCGTACTTGGAGCCCTGGTCGTCGAACCCGTGCCCGATCTCGTGCCCGATGACGCCGCCGATGCCGCCGAAGTTCACGGCGTCGTCGGCCTCGGGGTCGAAGAACGGGGGCTGCAGGATCGCCGCGGGGAACACGATCTCGTTCATGCCCGGGTTGTAGTAGGCGTTGACGGTCTGCGGCGTCATGAACCACTCGTCGCGGTCCAGCGGCTTGCCGATCTTGGCGAGCTCGAAGTCCTGGTCGAACGCGTTGGAGCGGCGCACGTTGCCGATCACGTCGGCGGCGTCGACCTCCAGGCCCGAGTAGTCGCGCCAGCGCACGGGGTAGCCCACCTTGGGGGTGAACTTCTCCAGTTTGGTCAGCGCCTTCGCCTTGGTCTCGTCGGTCATCCAGTCGAGGCCCTGGATCGACTCGCGGTACGCGTCGACCAGCGCGGAGACGAGCCGGTCCATCTTTGCCTTGTTCGCCGGCGGGAAGTGCCGCGCGACGTACTCCGAGCCCACGACCTCGCCGAGGGCGCCCTCCACGAGGGCCACGCCGCGCTTCCAGCGCTCGCGCACCTCCTGCGCGCCGGTCAGGGTGCGGCCGTAGAAGTCGAAGTTGGCCTCGACGATCTCGTCGGTGAGGTACGGCGCCCGGGCGCTGACCACGTGGTACGTCAGCCAGAGCTGCCAGTCGAGCAGGGACAGCTCGCTCCACAGGGCGGCGAACCCGGTCGCGAAGTCGGGCTCGCGCACCACGATGTCGTCGAACGCGCCGGCGGGCACGCCCAGCGCCTCGGCCCAGGCGACCCAGTCGAAGCCCGGCGCGGAGTCGACCAGGGCGGACAGCGTCATCGGGTTGTAGGTCAGCGTCGCGTCGCGGTCGCGCACCACGTCCCAGTGGTGCCCGGCGAGCTGCTTCTCGACCTCGTACACGCGCTGGGCGGCGTCGTCGGCCGTGATGCCCCAGGTCTCGTGGACCGGCGTGAAGCGCAGCATCCGGGCCACGTGCGGCACGTACTTCTTGCGCAGCGCCGCGTACTGCTCCTCGCGGTAGTACGCCTCGTCGGGCAGGCCGAGCCCGGACTGCCGCAGGTAGACGACGTACTTCTCGGGGTCGGTCGCGTCGTTGTCCACCCAGAAGCGGACGCCGGCCGCGCCGCCCGTGCGCTGCAGCGTGCCGAGCGCGCGGGTCAGGGCCGCGGCGTCGGCTGCGTCCCGGACGAGCGCGAAGTCCTCGTCCAGGGGCGTGGTCCCGAGCGCGGCGATGCGCTCGGTGTCCATGAAGCTCGCGTACAGGTCGCCGATCTGGGACCCGGTGGTCGCGTCCTGGATGATCTCGCGGACGTGCACCTCGGCCTGGTCGTAGAGGTCGCGGAAGGCGCCGTCCATCGCGCGGTCGGCGGGGATCTCGTGGGTGTCGATCCACCGCCCGTTGACGTGTCGGTACAGGTCGTCCTGCGGGCGGGTGGCGGGGTCTAGTGCGTCGAGGTCGATTCCCGACGTGAGTCCTGTGGCGTCGCTCGTCATTGCGCCAGCGTACGCAACGCACCGGCCGCACGCCGGTGACCTGCCCGAACGGTCCCGGGTGCTGTGATGTACTCGCCCGATGCGGAAAACCTCCCGAGCCCTCCTGACCATCTCTCTGTGCGGCGTGGCCCTGGCTCTCGCGGGCTGTTCGGCGGAGCCGGCCGGCGACGACCTCGCGTCTCCCTCGGCCTCGCCGACGTCGGAGTCGACTGCACCCACGTCGGAGCCGACCGAGGACGCCGCGGGCGGCACGCTGCTCGACGGCAGCCAGGAGGTGGAGATCGAGTCGTACGCCGGCACCTATCTCGCGCCCACCGTCGAGGGCGGGCTGGCGCTGGTCGACGACCCCGCGGCCAACGAGGTCCCGGCGCAGTGGGTCATCGGTCCGGTGGAGGCCGGCGGGGACGACTTCCAGCTCACCACCGTCGCGCTCACCGACGGCGAGCCGTCCTGCCTGACGCTGTCGGACGGCGCTGACCCCTCGCTCGCCAAGTGCGATATCACTGACGCGAGCCAGGTGTTCGGCGTGACGACGCTCGACAGCCCCGAGCAGGTCTCCATCAGCAACGAGGCAGGCGTCCTCGCCGTCGACGCCGAGAGCGGATCCCTCACGGTGCACCCCGACGGCGCGGAGGTGAGCAGCACGTTCACGCTCGCCGTGTCCTAGGGCGTACCGGTGCGTGGCGTGCGGCGGTCCACTGATCGCTGATGAGGGAAGATGGGGCCATGCGTCTCCACATCGCCGCCGACCACGCCGGGTACGACCTCAAGCAGCACCTGGTGCAGCACCTCACCGCCGCCGGGCACGACGTCACCGACCACGGGGCCCACGAGCTCGACCCCCTGGACGACTACCCGGCCTTCTGCCTCTCCGCCGGTGAGGCCGTCGTCGCTGAGCCGGGCTCGCTCGGCATCGTGATCGGCGGTTCGGGCAACGGCGAGCAGATCGCCGCGAACAAGGTGACCGGCGTCCGCGCCGTGCTCGCCTGGTCGCTGGAGACGGCGAAGCTCGGCCGCCAGCACAACGACGCCAACGTGATCGCCGTCGGCGGGCGCATGCACACGGTGGAGGAGGCGACGTCGTTCGTCGAGGCCTTCGTGGCCGAGCCGTTCAGCGGCGACGAGCGGCACCAGCGCCGCATCGACCAGCTCGCCGAGTACGAGAGCAAGCGTGCCTGAGGGGCACACCGTCCACCGCCTCGCGCGGACGTTCGACACGCTGTACGCCGGGCAGGTGCTGCGCGTGAGCAGCCCGCAGGGGCGGTTCGCCGACGGCGCCGGCGTGCTCGACGGCCGTCGTCTCGTCGCGAGCGAGGCGTGGGGCAAGCAGCTCTTCCTCGGCTTCGTGCCCGACGGCGCGCCCGGCGATGTGTCAGACGTACAGGTCACCGGAGTGACCTGTACGTCTGACACGTTGTGGCTGCGCACGCACCTCGGGCTGTACGGCGCGTGGACGTTCGCGGGCGCCCCGGACGCGCCCGAGGTCGCGCACGCGATCGGCGCGCCCCGGCGTCGGATCGGGGAGCGGGACTCGGTGCCGGCGTCGGCCGCTTCCTCGTCCGTGTCAGACGTACAGATCCCTCCGGTGACCCACGCGTCTGACACGTGGGACGTGCCGGAGCCGCGCGGGCAGGTCCGGGTGCGCCTGCTCGGCGCGCACGCCGTCGCCGACCTCACCGGTCCGACGGCGTGCGAGGTGATCACGGCCGACGAGAAGCAGGCCGTCGAGGCGCGCCTGGGCCCCGACCCGATCCGGGACGACGGCGACCCGGAGGCGTTCGTGGCCCGGGTCGGCCGGTCGCGGGTGACGATCGGGCAGCAGCTCATGGACCAGGCCGTCGTCGCGGGCGTCGGCAACATCTACCGTGCCGAGGCGCTGTTCCGCGCCGGCGTGGACCCGCTGCGGCCCGGGCGTGAGGTGCCGACGGCGTCGGTCCGTGCGATCTGGGATGACCTGGTCGGGCTCATGCGCGACGGCGCGGACCACGGCGCGATCGTCACCACGCGGCCGGAGGACCGGGACGGCGCGAGCTCGTCGCAACCGGGGTCTCGACAGGCTCGACCAGCGGAGGCGGTCGCGACCTCGTCAGCGGAGGCGGTCGCGGCGTCCGGCCGGGGCCGGACCCGGCAGAACACCGACGGCGCCCCTGGCGCCGTGCCCTCCGACCAGGCCTTCTACGTGTACCACCGCGACGGGCTGCCCTGCCGGGTGTGCGGGTCGCCGGTGCTGGTCAAGGAGCTGGCGGGCCGCAACCTGTTCTGGTGCGGCACCTGCCAGACCTGACCGTCGGCGTCGGCCGGCAGGCCGTCCGACGGGTCAGAAGACCCAGGACGCCCCCGGCGCGACCGGCCAGCCGAACGCGGCGCTCGCCCGCGCCAGCGCACCCGCGCCCTGGCCGGGGCGCACGGTGACCAGCCCGGCCGCGGCGAGCGTCGCGAGCGACTTTCCGCCCAGGTAGGCGGCGCCCAGCTCGCGCACGTCGAGCGACAGCTCGGGCGCCTCGACCTCCGGGTCCACCCGCTCCACCGACACCGGCCCGAACGCCTCGGCCCGCAGCCGGTACACCCCGGCGTTCGCGGGCAGCCGGGTGTCGGTCACCGCGAGCGTGACGTCGACGTCGGCGGCGTACTGCCGACCCGCGAGGGCCGCCGGTACGTCGACCAGCCGGACCCACAGGTTGTCCGGGGTGCGCGGCGCGGCCGCGCGCAGGTTGACCAGGAGCTGCGTGATCACGTCGTCCACCGGCAGGATGAACGGGCTCACCTCGTTCGTCAGGTCGAGGTCGAGCAGTGCGCCCCACAGCGCGCGGGCCGCCGCGGCGTCGAGCGCCACGACCTCCCCGGCGCTGACCTGCCCGCGCGGGCCGGTCGGCTCCCAGGAGAGGTTCCGGCGGAACGTCACGTAGCCGCGAGGCTCGCCGTCGAGCTCGACGACGATGATGCGCCGCGACTCGCGCCCGCCGCGGTGGATCGCGGCGTCGTCCCACAGGACGGCCTGCAGCTCCTCGGTCTCGCGCGTGACCCAGCCGGGCCGGTTCAGACCGGGGACGCCGGCCGGGGCGGCGCCCGCCGCGCGATGCAGTCGGTCGACGAGCGCGCCGTGGCGCTCGCGGGAGGCCACCTCGACCCGGACCGTGTGCCGCTCGGCGCCGGGCACGTCGCGCAGAGCGGCGCCGCGCGGGATGTCGAGGCGCAGGTCGTCGGCGGCATGGCCGTAGCCGAACCGGCCGTAGATCGCGGCCTCGGCGGCGAACAGGGCGCTGAGCGGCTCGCCGCGCTCGACGGAGCGCGCCAGGTGCAGGTCGATCATCGCGGTCAGCAGGCCCCGGCGGCGGTGCTGCGGGTGCACGCCCACCCAGGTCAGGCCCGCCGTCGGCAGCTCGGCACCCGGCACGGGGAACTGCGCGAACGGGTAGGACGCGTGCATGGCCACCAGGCCGTCGGCGCCGTCCGCCTCGATGCCCACCGCGCGTTCCCAGGTGAGCGGGGACGGGGTGGCGTCGAGGTCGTCGTGCGAGTGGCCCGTGGGGAAGGCCCAGGTGTCCAGCTCGGTCACCAGGCGCTGGTCGTCGGGGGTCAGCGTGCGCCAGCGGTACCCCGCCGGCAGGGCGATCTGGGGAAGTGCCATGCGCTGATCGTCGCACCCGCGGGCAAGCGGAAATCGCGGGACTGAGTCGCGTTCAGCAGGCCAGGGACGACCGTCCGCCGGGCGAAGGCGGTCGTCCCCGGCCTGCTGAAGCGGAGTCAGTTCCTGGCCGCCGTCTACGATCGCAGGCGTGAATCAGCCGCCGCCTGGACCAGTGCTCACCGACGTCGAGGAGTACGCCGCCGCCGTGCTCGACGTCGTCCGCAGCATCCCCTCCGGCCGCGCCATGACCTACGGGCTCATCGCGGAGATCGTCGGCGAGGAGCTCGGCCGCGGCGGCCCGCGCCAGGTCGGCAGCGTCCTGGCTGGCTCAGGCAGCAGGTATGCGCACCTGGTCCCGGACGGGGACGCCGACGGCGAGCCGGACGACAGCGACCGCGTGCCCTGGTGGCGCGTGGTCAACGCCGCGGGCTCCCCGCCGCAGCACCACCTGACCGAGGCCCTCGACGCACTGCGCGCCGAGGGCTGCCCGCTGTCCAAGGACGGCCGCCGCGTGAACCTCCGGCGTGCGGTCTGGTTCCCGGAGGACGACGAGCCCGGCGCCAGACCCTGACCGCGGTGCGCCGACGACCAGGGATCAGACCTTGGCCGGGGCGACCTTCGCGAGGAGGGAGCCCGCCGTCGACCGGGCACGGCCGGCCAGCGACGTGTCCTGCGACGCCGCGAGCAGCGCGAGCATCGAGGCCGGGTCGCCCTGCACGAGCAGCGTCGTGATCGCGGTCTTCTCCCAGGTGGGCAGCTCGCGGCGGATCTTGTCGGCAGGCCCGACCAGCGCGATCTCCTCGACGAGCTGCGTCGGCACGGCCGCGGCGGCCTCCTCCTTGCGCCCGGCGAGGTACAGCTCCTGCACCTTGTCGAGCGGCTCCTTGTAGCCGAGCCGGTCGAGCGACTGCTTGTGGAAGTTCGCCTCCTTGGCGCCCATCCCGCCCGCGTACAGCGCGATGTGCGGCCGGATGACGTCGGCGGCGGCCTCGACGTCGTCCCGCACGACGACGGGGACCGTGGCGCACACCTCGAACCGGTCGGCCCCCGAACGCTCCTCGGAGCGGACGTCGAAGCCCTCGGCCAGCAGCGCGCGGAACTCGTCGTCCATACGCGGCGCGTAGAAGCCGGCCATCCAGCCGTCCGCGATCTCGGCGGCCAGCGCCACGTTCTTGGGCCCCTGCGCGGCCAGCACGATCGGGATCTCGGGCCGGAACGGGTGCACGGTCGGCTTGAGCGCCTTGCCGAGGCCCATGGCGCCGGGCGCCTCGGCCGACAGCGGGAGCTGGTAGAACGACCCGTCGTGGGTCACGGGCGCCTCGCGGCGCATGACCTGTCGCACGATGTCCACGTACTCGCGGGTCCGGGCCAGCGGCCGCTTGTACGGCTGCCCGTACCAGCCCTCGACCACCTGCGGGCCGGAGGCGCCGAGCCCGAGCACGAACCGGCCCTTGGACAGGTGGTCCATCGTCAGGGCCTGCATGGCGGTCGCCGTCGGCGTGCGGGCGGAGATCTGGGCGATGCCCGTGCCCAGCCGCACGTTCCGGGTGCGGGAGCCCCACCAGGCCAGGGGCGAGAAGGCGTCGGAGCCGTAGGCCTCGGCGGTCCAGACCGAGTCGAGGCCGAGCTTGTCGGCGGCCACGATGAACTGCTGGATGCCCTTCGGGGGCCTGCGGGACCAGTAACCGGTCTGGAATCCGATGCGCATGGGGTTCACCTCGTCGTGGGAACGGCTTACCTGGGACGGCGCGTCCCAGGTACTGCGCCACACCCTACCGTTCCTGCGGGGCCGGTTGTGGCTACGGTGGACTCGTGGCCACCTACGACGACGTCGCCCGGCTCGCCCTCGCGCTCCCCGAGACCTCCGAGGGCCTGAGCTACCGCCACCGCGCCTGGTCCGTCGGGCCCAAGGCGTTCGCGTGGGAGCGCCCGTTCACCAAGGCCGACCTCAAGCGGTTCGGCGACGAGCCCGTGCCGCAGGGCCCCATCCTGGGCGTCCGGGTCGAGGACCTGGGGGAGAAGGAGGCGATCCTCGCCGAGGGGCGCGCGGGTTTCTTCACCATCACGCACTTCGACGGCTTCCCCGGGATGCTCATCCAGCTCGACGTCATCGACGAGCCCGGGCTGCGCGAGGCCCTGGTCGACGCCTGGCTCGCGACGGCCCCGCCGAAGCTGGCGCAGGAGCACGCGGACCGGCTGCGCTGAGCGGCGGTGCGTGTTGAGCGCGGCCGGCGTCCCGACCGGAGGTGTCACGCGCCGGAGGTCCCGTCGGGGCGGGCCGACGCATCGGACCGCGCCCGCCCCGCCATCGTGTTCAGGAGCGCTGCCGCCCCGGCGGCCCCGTCGATCGTGACGACGAACCCGCGGCCGGCGGTCCGGTCGACTTGGAGCGCCTCGCCCTCGCGCAGCACCACTCCGGTGCGCCCCGAACCGTCGAGCGCCATCCGCCAGCCCCAGCCGCCGTAGTCCCCGAGTGGGTTGACCTGCGTCACTGATGCGAGCACCACCTCGTCCGCCGGGATCTGGGTGCGCGGCCAGCCGAGTGCCGACCGTACGGTCAGACCCGTGCGGTCGACGCGTACGGTGAACGAGAGCATCGCGAGGAAGAGCAGGACGAGCAGGGCGGGCACGACGAGCATGAACCAGAGCTGCGTCAAGACCGCCGCCGCAGCCGTGAGCAGGGCGACGCCGATCTCGAGCACCATGGCACCCCTCGACGTGCCGGCCTGACCGATCCACGCCGCCCGCTCGTCCGGGGCGAGCTCGGCCCGCGCGGCGTCGGGCTCGACTGGGTCGGTCGCCGGGGTGTGCGGGTCGCCTGGCACGAGCAACGCCGCCACTACGGCGAGCACCGCCGGTCCGAGGGTCGCGACGGCGACGAGCCACACCGGGATGCGGGCTTCCGTCGCGTCGGTGAGCCCTCGCTGCACCCACAGGCCGCCCGCCAGAATGGTGCCCACGAACCCGCCGATCCACACGTTCAACGCCGCCGAGAGCCGCCTCGTGCTCTCGGCCCTGCCCCAGTACACCCCGATGGTGGAAAACAGGGCGATGCAGGCCGCCGCAGTTCCCGCGAGCACGCTGACGAAGGTGCCGAGCGACATGAAGCCGTCCGCCCCGCCTCCGCCCGACCATTGGGTCGCGACGGGGTCGGGGAGGCTGTCGCGCCAGGAGAGGACCAGCCCGGCGGCCAGGGCGAGCAACGACAGGCCGAAGAGCGCGCTGATCGCCATCTGGCCCCGTCGGCTGTGCCCGAACCGCTGGTGCAGCAGGATTCCGGTGGTCATCGCATTGCCTCCTTGACGAGGGTCGCTGTGGCGTCTGGTGAGAGATGCGCCGCCTTGGCGGCGCGGATCAGGTCGGTCATCGCACGCTCGACGGCTGAGAGCTCGGCCTGCGACCGCCCCGTTACGACCGCTCCTCGGCCGCGCCGCAGATCCACGAGCCCCTCGTCGCGCAGCACCTGGTAGGCCTTCAGGACCGTGTGCACGTTGACCTCGAGCGCTTGTGCGAGCTCGCGCGCGGCGGGTAGCCGTTCGCCGTGCGCGAGCTCCCCCTTGGCGACCCCGATGCGCACCTGGGCGACGAGCTGCTCGAACAGCGGCTCGTCGCTCGTGGGGTCGATGCGGAACATCATGAGTTCAACGTTACTTGATCTACTTCAACTAGAACACGATGATCGGCAAGAAGTCAGGTGATCGGCAGCCCGGGCT
>NZ_JBHVEG010000211.1:0-9574 GCF_042802395.1 Promicromonospora sp. NPDC057488 | reverse complement strand
CAGACCTTGTACCGACCGCCCGAAACTGCCGACCACTCGAACTACCGACCGGTCACGCCTCCTCCGGAGCGCGCTCCCCCGACGTTGGGGCCGGCGTCGGGGCCGGGGCCGTGGTCTCCAGGGCGTGGATGAGGGACTGCGCGTCGTACGGGCCCGTGTGCCGGCGGCCGTTGACGAAGAACGTCGGCACCGCGGTGACCTCCATGGCCTCGGCGTCGAGCACGTCGTCCCGCACGCGCCCGGCCACCTCCGGGGAGGTGAGGTCCCGCTCGAACCGGTCGACGTCGAGCCCGAGCTCCACCGCCCGCCGGACGATGTCGGAGGGCAGCTGGTTCTCCTGGTCGAGCAGCAGGCTGCGCTCCATCGCGAAGAACTCGCCCTGCAGGGCGGCGGCCTCCGAGGCCTCCGCCGCGGCGACGGCGTTCGGGTGGTACCGGTCGAGCGGGGCGTGCCGCCAGACGTACCGCAGCCGGTCGCCGAGCTCGCGGTGCACCTCCTGGATCGCGCCCGAGGCCTTGGAGCAGAACCCGCACTGGAAGTCGCCGTACTCCACCAGCGTGTAGGGCGCGTCGACCGGGCCGTACACGTGGTCCCGCGCCGGGTCGACGGGGCGCAGCAGCGTGGTGCCCGCCTCCTTGGCCGGGTGCACCCGGTCCGAGATCTTGAAGATGACGGCGGCCAGCGCGAACGCGATCACGGACGCCGTCAGCACGCCCACCCGCGCCTCGTTCTGCACGCCGGGGTCCTCGATCGCGAGGTCGACGATGAACAGCGAGATCGTGAAGCCGATGCCGCACAGCGCGCCGCCCCCGGCGAGCCGGTCGAGCGTCAGGCCCGGCCCGAGGTCGCCGATGCGCAGCACGCGCATGACCGTCCCGGAGCCCAGCACGCCGATGAACTTGCCCACCACGAGGCCCACGATGATGCCCCACGTGATCGCGGAGCCCGCCGCCGCGGCCAGGATCTCCGCGTTGATCTGCACGCCCGCGTTCGCCAGCGCGAACAGGGGCAGGATCACGTACGCCACGTACGGGGCGTAGGCCGACTGGAGGCGCTCGTTGATCGAGATCGACTCCCGCAGGCTGTTCGCCGCGGCCCGCGCGTAGTCGCTGTTCGGCGACTGCCGGAACGTGCGCGCCAGCGTGAGCGCGTGCTCGACGTCGCGCCGGCTGGGCCGGTAGACCGGCACCAGGAGCGCGATGGCGACGCCGGCCAGCGTGGGGTGCACGCCCGAGGCGAGGAACGCGAGCCAGACGATGATCGACAGCGTGGCGTAGATGGGCCCGCGGCCGCTCGGCACGTACCGCGTGAGGTAGACGCCGACCAGGCCGACAGCCGCGATGACCAGCGGCAGCGGGTCGAAGTTCTCGGTGTAGACGAGCGCGATGATGGTCAGCGCGCCGATGTCGTCGACCACCGCGAGCGCCAGCAGGAACACTCTCAGCCGGCCGGGCGCACGTGGCCCGATCAGCGCCAGCGCGCCGACGACGAACGCCGTGTCCGTCGAGATGACGACTCCCCAGGCGTGCTCCCAGCCGGAGCCGCGCGCGATGAGCACGTAGAGCACGGCGGGGACCACGAGCCCGGCGACGGCGGCGGCCACCGGCACCATGGCGCGGGACCAGCTAGTGAGCTCGCCGATCGCGAACTCGCGCCGCACCTCCAGGCCGACGGTGAAGAAGAAGATGGCCATCAGCGCGTCGTTGACCAGGGCGTGCAGCGTGAACTCCACCTGGAAGTCGCCCACCCCGATGTTGAGGTGGGTCTCCCAGAACTCGGCGTACGACTCGTAGGAGACGTTGGCCCAGACGATCGCGGCGACGGTGCCGAGCAGGAGCAGGAGCGCGCCGAGGCGGCTCTCGCCGAGCGAGCGGATCCAGACGGCGATGGAGGGCCAGCGTGGCCCGGGTTGATGCGTCTCGGGGTCGGGCGACCGCTCGATAATGGTCAGGTTCGCCATCTTTTCTCCTGTTTCGCGCGTCGCCACGGTCGGTCAGCATGAAAAGTAGTGATTCTTGCCGCTCAGATTAGTGCGCGATCCCCACGGTTCCCCGGGTTTTCACCCGCCCGAGGGACTCAGCCGCCGACTCGGCCGGCATCCTGCGCGACCCACCCGGCCGCGTCGGGGCGCACCGCGCCGTCGCCGACCAGCGCGGTGAGACGCTCCTCGAGAAGGGCGAGCTCCCCGGCACCGATCCGCTGCCCCCACGCCTCGCGCAGCTCGTCGAAGATCGCCTCCCCCTGCCGCAGCACGTCGAGGCCGAGCTCGGTCACGCGCAGCCGCTTGCGCCGGGCGT
Source organism: Promicromonospora sp. NPDC057488 (assembly GCF_042802395.1). Lineage (NCBI taxonomy): Bacteria > Bacillati > Actinomycetota > Actinomycetes > Micrococcales > Promicromonosporaceae > Promicromonospora > Promicromonospora sp. NPDC057488. The sequence goes on along the minus strand of NZ_JBHVEG010000211.1, from coordinate 7,277 downwards.
CGGCGGGGTCGGACTCGCTGGAGACGTAGCCGCGGTCCACGAGGACCGCGATCGTCTTGGCCGCCGCCTGCTTGGAGACGGACGTGCGCCGGCCCACCTCGGAGGCGCTGTCGGCGCCCGCGGCGATCGCCCGCATCACGAAGTCGTGGACCGGGCGGAAGTCGTCGTAGCCGCGTGCGGCCAGCTCGGCCGTCGCGTCCTCCACGAGCGTGCGGTAGCCGCCCAGGAGCAGGAGGGCGAGGTCGGCGCCGGATCGAGACATGGCGTCAGCCTATGTGCCCGCTGGACAAAGACAACTCGGTTGACTAGTTTTAGACAACCACGTTGTCGATCCGCTTCCTCACCCCCGGGAGATGAACCACATGAACCCCACGACCACCGCCCCCACGACGACCACCCCCAAGACCCCCGCCCCCGCCGTTGCGCACCACACCGTGCGCCTGAACGGCACGGAGCTGCACTACGTGTCGGCCGGCACCGAGGGCACCCCGGTCCTGCTCGTGCACGGCTTCCCCGAGACCTGGTGGGCGTTCCACCGGGTGATCCCCCTGCTGGCCGAGCGGCACCGGGTGTTCGCCGTCGACCTGCGCGGCTTCGGCGACTCGGCGGCCACGGACACCACGGACACCACCGGCAGCGCGACCGCGGCCGAGGACCTGCACCACCTGATCGAGCATCTCGGCCTCGGCCCGGTGCACCTGCTGGGCCAGGACATCGCCGGGGCCACGGTGTTCCGGCTCGCGGCGACGCACCCCGAGGACGTCGCCGGCCTGACCGCCGTCGAGATGGGCCTGGCAGGGTTCGGGCTGGAGGGCCTCGCCGACGTCACCCACGGCGGCTCCTGGCACGTGGGCGCCCTGGCGGCCCCCGGCATCCCCGAGCTGCTGCTCGCCGGGCGCGAACGCGAGTTCCTCGGCGGGTGGGTGTTCCCCACCATGACGGCGGTGCCGGACGCGGTCACCGAGGCGGACGTCGCCGAGCTGGCGCGCACCTACTCCCGCCCCGGCGGATGGCGCGGCGCGGCCGCGCTGTACCGGTCGATGCTCACCGAGGGCGACGAGCTCCGGGCACTCGCCCAGGCGAGCCCGTTGACCGTCCCGGTGCTGGCGGTCGGCTCGAGCGGCGGGCCGTTCACCGCGACGACGATGAGCCAGGTCACGGCCGGCGAGGTCCGGTCCGTGCTGCTCGACGGCGTCGGGCACCACGTCGCCCTCGAGGCACCCGGCGCGCTGTCCGAGGCGATCCTCGCCTTCCTGGTCGACGTCGACGAGCAGGCCGACCACCGAGCCCGCGACACCGACACCGACACCGACAGCACCAGCGAGCCCGCACCCGGCGCTGACCTACGCTGACCCTCATGGCCCCGGAACCCGTACCCGATCCCGAGAGCGACTTCGAGGCGGTCGGGATCGACGACGACACCCGGCTGGTCTACCGGTACGTGCTCGCCCAGGGCACGGTCCGGGTGGAGGACGTGGCGCAGGGCGTGCCGCTGGAGGGCACCGACTTCGCCGGGATGCTGGCGCGGCTGCGCGCGGCCGGGCTGATCAACCGCACCAGCGGCAGCGACGGCGAGTACACGGCCGTGGACCCGCGCGTGGCGCTGCGGGCGCTGACCGACCGCACGGCGGCGCAGCTCGACCGGGTCCGGTCCACGATCCCGGACCTGGCCGGCCTGTTCGAGCAGACCTCCGACGTCGCCGGCTCGGGCGCGGGCGTGCACGTGATCGACGACCCGGCGCTGATCGGCGCCTGGTACACGCGCATGCAGCACGAGGTGACGGCCGAGTTCCTGGCGTTCGACCGGCCGCCGTACGTGCTGGCGGACGAGAACCCCGTCGAGCCGCTCGCGCTGGCGCGCGGCGTCCAGTGGCGGGCCGTGTACGCGGCGGAGGTGCTGGACCTGCCGGGCGCCTGGGCGGAGCTGCGGCACGCGGCGTCGGCGGGCGAGCAGGCGCGGATCGCGCGGACGCTGCCCACCAAGCTGGCGATCGCCGACCGGCGCACGGCGCTGGTCAGCACGGACCTCGACCCGGCCCACCCGGCCGCCGTCGTGGTGGAGGGCGGCCCGCTGGTGGACCTGCTGTGCGCCGCGTTCGAGGCGGCGTGGGCCGACGCAGTGGAGATCCCCGCCGCCGACAGCATGGAGGGCACCGCTCCCCCGGACCGCGGGCCGAACAAGGACGACCGGGCGCTGCTCGCGCTGCTCGGCTCCGGGGCCAAGGACGAGGCGATCGCGCGCGAGCTCGGCCTCTCCGAGCGGACGCTGCGGCGCCGCAGCGCCGACCTGATGCGCCGCCTCGGCGCGGCCAACCGGTTCCAGGCGGGGGTGCAGGCGGTCCGCAAGGGGTGGCTCTAGAGCCCGGGGTGAAAAGTGCCCTCGCGCGTGACGTCCGTGTAAACACTTGCGGCCGGTACCGGCCAGTGGCCGCATCCGGCCATTACGCCCATTGCCCACGTAGGGTAGCGCGGGCTAGACAGCCCTCATGCAACCTCTGCCCTCCGGCCGTCGCCGGGGTCTCCTCCTCGGGAGCACCCTCGTCTCGGCCTCACTGGTCCTGTCACCGGGCACCGCCGTCGCGGCCCCGGACGTCGCACGCGACGCCGACCCGGTGCGCGTCATCATCGAGCTCGACTCCCCCACGGCCGCCGACGTCGTCGGCCAGGACGCAGTCGCCACCGCCCGGAGCGGTTCCGGCTCCGCGCGCGCCCGCAGCGCCTTCGCCGCCGACTACCGGGCCGCCGTCGAGACGGTCGAGGACGCGCAGGAGGGCGTCACCTCCTGGGCCGTGCGCCAGGACATCGACCTGGACGACACCGAGTCGGTCACCGGCCTGCTGTCCGCCGTCGTCGCCACCGTCGACCCCGCAGACCTCGCCGAGCTGCGCGACGCCCCCGGCGTCGCCCGCGTCACCGAGGACGCGCCCGTGCGCATCCTGGGCGACGAGGCGAACATCCCCGCCACCCGCGCACCCGAGGTCTGGGAGCGCGAGGACGCCGGCGGCGCGGCCGTCACCGGCGACGGCCGCACCGTCGCGATCATCGACACGGGCATCGACTACACGCTGGCCGACCTGGGCGGCGGGTTCGGCCCGGGCCACCGCGTGGCCGACGGGTACGACTTCGTCAACGACGACGCCGACCCCATGGACGACCACATGCATGGCACGCACGTGGCCGGCATCGTCGGCGCCGGCGGGGCGAACCTGACCGGCATGGCGCCCGGCGTGACGCTCACGGCCTGGAAGGCCATGGACGCCAACGGCGGCGGCACCACCGAGGACCTGCTCCTCGCGCTCGAGGCCGCGACGAACCCGCTGGGCGACTACCCGGCCGACGTCGTGAACATGAGCCTCGGCACGCCCGGCGACGGCACCGACCCGTTGGGCCGCGCCTCCACCGCCGCCGTGCGGCAGGGCGTCGTGGTCGTGGCCGCGGCCGGCAACGCCGGGCCGTACGACCAGACCGTGAGCTCCCCGGCGGCCGCCGAGGGCGTCATCGCGGTGGGCGCGCAGGTCACCGGCGTGTCCGACCCGACGCTCACGCTGGCCGGCGCGAAGCGGGGCGACGCGCCCCGTCCGCTGGACGTCACGCGCTTCCCGATGTCGGCCAACCCGCCGGCCAAGGGCCTCACGGCCCGCCTGGTCGACGTCGGCGACGGCTTCGACGAGGAGGACTACGAGCAGGCGGGCGACGTGCGCGGCGCGATCGTCGTCATGCAGAGCATGACCGCCACCTCCCTGGGCCAGGTCCAGGGCCCGCACCTGCTGCAGGCGCAGCTCGCCGAGGAGCACGGCGCCGTCGGTGCCCTCCTGTACATGCCGAGCCCGACCGACCCGGCCGGGGACGACGGCGGCGCCGGCCCGCAGGGGTCCGCGAACATCCTGGCGGGCGGCGGGTTCGACCTGCGCCGCGAGTCGCTGGTCATGATGAACATCTCCTCGGCCCAGTACCAGACCTTCAAGGCCGAGGTCGCGGCCGGCACCGCGCGCGGCACCATCGGCTCGGTCGACCGGACCGACACGATCACGGACTTCAGCTCCCGCGGCCCGAGCAACGCCATGACGCTCAAGCCCGAGATCGTGGCCCCCGGCTTCGAGATCATGTCCGACATCCCGGCCGAGTTCGGCGTGGACGGCGACAAGTACCGGATGTCCGGCACGTCGATGGCCGCCCCGCACGTCGCGGGCGCCGCCGCCCTGCTGGCGCAGGCCCGTCCCGAGCAGAGCGCGGAGCAGCTGCGCGCGACCCTCATCGGCAGCGCGCAGGAGCTGGAGTCCGACGACGCCGAGGTGTCGCCGTCCGCCCAGGGCGCCGGCAAGCTCGACGTCGCCGCCGCCGTGGACCAGCAGGTCACCGCCTCGCCCGACGCCGTCTCGCTCGGCCTGGCCGACATGGGGACCAAGCCGGCCCGCACCAGCACGGTCGTGCTGCGCAACTCCGGCACCAAGGCCGTGACGGTCAAGCTGGCTGCCGAGCCCGCCGCGACGAGCAGCGGCAAGGCCGAGCTCTCCGCGCGCCAGGTCAAGATCCCGGCCGGCCGCAGCGCGTCGGTCGACCTCACCGTCACCCCCGACACCAGCGGCCCCGCCGCCGGCTCGGTCGACGGCGAGACCTCCGGCGTCGTCGTGGGCACCGTCTCGGACGGCAGCACCCTGCGCGTCCCGTACGCCACCTACGTGCGGCCGCTGCAGGTCCAGTCCTCGCCGTCGCTGGCGACCAAGGCCACCGACGTCTTCGTCTACACGCCGATGGCGCCCGAGGCGGCGCCGACCGTGCGGGCCACCGCCCCGTCGGGCGAGCAGTACACCGCGGCGCTCACCGCCGTCGGCAGCAGCCCCGGCTGGTACCGCGGCACGGTGCCGCTGGACGAGCCCGGCACCTACGCGCTCGACGCCCGGGCGACCGTCACGGGACGCACCCTGACCGGCACCGGCGGCGTGCAGTCCGAGGGCGCCGACCAGCCCGGCGCGTGGGAGCAGGTCGGCCTGTCGGGCGCGGCCCGCGAGCTCGCCACCTCCCCCACCACCCCGGGGACGGGCCTGGCGATGGCCGGGTCCGGCGTCCACCCGTTCGTCACCACCGACCACGGCCGGACCTGGGAGCGGGTGCGCAGCATGCCCGTCGCCGACGGCTGGGGCATCCCCGTGGCCGACACGACGACGCCCGGCGGGTTCTACGTCGCCCTGAACGGCGCGGCCGGCAGGGTCACGCTCGACCCGAGCTACAAGGGCCGCATCGTGCACACTGCCGACGCCGGCAAGACCTGGACGGTGCTGCCGTTCCCGGACGTCGCCGTCGGCGAGCTCGTCGCCCACGGCGACGCGCTGGCCGCGGTCACCGACGACGGCCTCTACCTCAGCAGGGACGGCGGCCAGCGCTGGCGCCGCGTCGCCCCGCAGTGGGACGGCCTCGTGTCCGGCGCCGCGTTCGCCGGCGACGACCTGCTCATCGCCACCTACGACGGCGTCTACCGCATCGCGGGCGTCCTCGACGGCGGCAACGAGGTCACGCAGCCGTACGTGACCACCGACTACCGCGACCGCCCGCAGGGCGTCGTGGCCGAGGGGTCCAGCGCAGTGCTGGTCCGCGGCGACGGCGTGGCGCTGACCTCGACGGACTCCGGGGCGACCTGGACGGAGGGCGCCGACACCGAGCAGTCCTACGTCACCGTCACCACGCTGACCGACGGCACCGTGTACGCCTCGGGCCTGTCGTCGTACAGCACGAGCGCCGACCTCGGGCAGACGTGGCAGACACACCCGCTGCCCGTGCGCGGGCCGCTGGCCACCGACGTCGACCACTGGCCCGGCACCCCCGCCGCCCAGATCGTCATGTCGATGGAGAACGCCGGCATCTTCACGACCGACGACGGCCGCGAGTGGACCAAGGCCGGGGTGTCCGGCTCCGACGTGGCCGGCGTGCACGCCGGTGTCGACGCCGACGGCGAGCCCGTGCTGCGGGCCGTCGACTTCGAGGGCCTGCACCAGCGGTCCGTCGCCGACCTGGCCCCGGACGAGCAGAACTGGGGCTCGATCGGCCACGAGGGCGTCATCGGCCGGCAGGTCTCCGAGGTGACGCAGTCGCCGCTCGGCGACCGCACCGTCTGGGCGATCGGCACCAACGCGTTCGGCGGCGGCCGCATCCTGACGGCGGGCGCCGGCGAGACCGACGCCGACCTCACGCAGGTGGGCCCGACCGGCGGCTTCAGCCCGACGGCGCTGGCGGTGTCCCCGCACGCCGAGGACACGGTGGCCGTGGGCTACACCTCGCTCGTGGACACCGGCCTGATGGTCTCGACCGACGGGTTCGAGACGTGGACCAGCTACGCACACGAGGTGCTGGTGCAGCAGGTCGTCATGGACCCGGTCGACGAGAACCGGCTGTGGCTGGCGACGTCGTCCGGCCTGTACCGGTCCGACGACCTGGGCAAGACGATCACGCGCCTGACCAAGGAAGAGGCGCGGTCCGTGTGGGTCGACCCCGCCGACACGGACCACGTGGTGGTCGGTGAGACGCCGGGCATCCGGGTCAGCACGGACGGCGGCAAGACCTTCGCCGACGCCGAGGTGCCGAACACGTCCGCCGCGGTGGGCACGTTCGTGGCCGTCGAGGTGCCGGACGGTCCCGCCGCCGGCACGCAGCTCCTGGTCGCGGGCGCGGCGCGGTGGCGCCCGTACGGCCTGGCGGCCAACGGCGCGGGCGTCTTCGTCTCGGCCGACGGCGGCGCCACGTGGGCGTCGGCGTCGGGCGACCTGACGGCGATGTCGGTGCGGTCCCTGGCCGTGAGCGCCGACGGCGCCTGGGTCTACGCCGGGGCCGACGAGGGCGGCGTGCACCGCAGCGCGGTCAGCGCCCTGGTGCCCGCCGACCTGCTGCCCGAGGCGACGACGACGCAGATCAAGGCCCCGGCCTCGGTCCGCCCGCTGGAGCCGTTCCTGGTGAAGGTCACCGTGTCCGCCGACGACGCGACGCCGTCGGGCCGCGTGACCGTGACGGTCGGCCAGGACGGCGACCGCCACCCGTACGAGCGCACCGTGAAGCTGCGCCACGGCAAGGCCGACGTGCTGGTCCCGCCGCTGCTGCGGTCCGGCGAGTACACGATCACGGCCGAGTACGGCGGCACCGAGGACCTGGGCGCCTCGGAGGCGACGGCGGAGCTGGAGGTGAAGCGGCGCTGAGTCGCGGGCCCGGGCGCGCTGAGGTGAGACGCGCGGGCTGAGGCCGGGTGCCCGGCCGGTGGTCGGTAGAAGGTCAGGTGGTCGGCAGCTCGAGCT
>NZ_JBHVEG010000210.1:0-9662 GCF_042802395.1 Promicromonospora sp. NPDC057488 | reverse complement strand
AACTTAGGCCTCGAAGGGGAGGGCGCCCCAGCAGGAGGCGCCCCGCCGGCTCAGCCCGCGACCGCCTCGGCGATCGGCGTGTCGCCGTTGCCGAACTCGATGGTCCGCCCCACGGTGCTGCCGTCCAGCAGGACGGCGGCGATCACGCCCGCCACGTCGGCGCGCGCGACGCGCCCGTCGCCCGGGTCGGCCACGGCGATGAGCCCGGTGGGCTCGTCCATCGTGAGCGGCCCCGGCGCCAGGATCGTGTAGTCGAGCCCGGTGCCGCGCAGGTGCTCGTCGGCCGCCGTCTTGGACTCCGCGTACGCGAAGAACGAGTTGTCCTCGGGCACGCCGTGGCCGGGGCCCGCACCCAGGTAGGACACCATCACGTAGCGGCGGACGCCGGCGGCCTGCGCGGCGTCCATAGACCGGATCGCCGCATCACGGTCGACGGCGTAGGTGCGCGCGGGGTTGCCGCCGCCCGCGCCCGCGGACCAGACCACGGCGTCCTGCCCCTTCACGAGGTCGGCCAGGCCGGCCGTGTCGAGCTGCTCGACGTCGGCGACGACCGCCGTCGCACCGGTGGCCGCGACCTCCTGCTGGTGGTCGGGGTTGCGGAAGACGCTGGTGACCTCGTCACCCCGCTCGACGAGCAGGGGCGCGAGGCGGAGCGCGATCTTTCCGTGGCCGCCGATGATCAGAACGCGGGACATGGTGCTTCCTTCCGTCAGGTTCCGCACCAGGCTATGCCGCCGCGGCGCTCACGACAGGTGGGGCCGCACCGCGTCGAGGGCGTAGTCCATGAGCGCCCGGCCGAGCCGCGCGTCCCGGGCCTGGGCGCTGGGCTCGACCAGGGCGCCGTCGTCGAAGTAGTCGCCCGGCCGGGCCGGGCCGGTGAGCGCGGCGAGCACGTTGCCCGCCCCGCGCCGGACCGACACCCCGCCGATGTTGAACATCGCGTGCAGCAGCGGGGTGCTGATGACACCGGGGCTCAGGCTCACGGGCGTGACGCCGCGGTCGGTCCGGCCCGCCAGCCAGCGCGTGTACAGGATGATCGCGAGCTTGGACCGGGCGTAGGCCCGGACGGCGTCGTAGCCGCGCTCCAGCTCGATGTCCGCCAGGTCGAGGTCGGTCATCTCGTGCGTGGCCGACGCGAGGTTGACCACCCGCGCGCCGTCCGCGAGCGCCGGCATCAGCTCCTCGGTGAGGAGCACCATGGCCAGGAAGTTCACCTGGAGCGTGCGTTCGTGCTCGTCCGGCGTGACCTGCCGGGTGGTCGCCCCCGGTATGCCGGCGTTGTTGATCAGGGCGTCGACCGGGCCGCCCGCGATCCCGGCCATGGTGCGGGCCGCCGCGGTGACGTCGGCGAGCCGCTCGAAGTCGCACGGCACGTAGTCCACCTTGGCGGCACCCTCCGTGAGGACGTGCAGCACGGGGCGCACCTTTTCCTCCGGCTCGGGCCCCTGGACGATCACGTGCCGCACCCGGCCCACCAGCTCACGAGCGGTCTGCAGCCCGATGCCGCCCGTCGCACCGGTGACGATCACGGTTGATTCGTCGGAGATCATGCCGCTCCTCGTGGCTCACGTCCGTCGAGCGTAAGCAGCACTTTCGCCCGTCGTAACCCCTGCCGGCCCCGTTTCACCCGGCCCAGGTGCGAACGGGCCGTCCAGGGCGGCCCAGTGCAGGAGCAGGATGGTCTTGCCGTCGACGATCCGGCCGTCCCGGACCATCGCGAGGGCTTCCGCGAACGGGACCTCCAGCACCTCGATGTCCTCGCCGTCCTCCTCGAGGCCCCCGCCGGCGCCGGTCCGGTCGGCTGGGGTGTACGGAGCGGCGAAGAAGTGCAGGCGCTCGGTCACGGAGCCGGGGCTCATGTAGGCGTCCAGGACGTGGACCAGCTCTCCGAGCGTGACGCCGAGCTCCTCGGCGCTCTCGCGCCGGACGGCCGTGACGGGGTCGTCGAGGTCGAGGAGCCCGGCGGCCGCCTCGACGAGCATCCCGTCGGGGTGGTCGTTGACGTAGGCCGGATAGCGGAACTGGCGGGTGAGCAGCACGACGCCCCGTTCGACGTCGTAGGGCAGGACGACCGCACCGTTGCCGCGGTCGTAGGTCTCGCGCTGCTGGGTCTCCCAGCGCCCGTCGCGGCGGCGGTGGTCGAGCGTGGTGCGGCGCAGGACGTGCCAGCCCTGCGAGGTGAGCTCGACGTCGCGGACCACGACCGCGGGGTTGCGGTCCAGGTCGCGTCCCGCCTGGTCGAGACCGGTGCGGCCGCGATGGTCGGGGACGTCGACGCCGGGGCGGCCCGTCATGCGATCACCTGCGGCTCACGGCGGGGGATCTCGGCCACGTCGTGGTAGACGGGCAGCCCGCGGCGACGGGCGATGGCGACGTCCTGGTCGGCACCGGCGGAGTCGCCGGGCAGGCGGAGGACGGCGTCGCAGCGGGCGAGCAGGCGCTCGGCCGCCGGGTAGAGGACCTCGTCGGCGAGGGGGTCGGTGGGACCCGCGCCGGCGGCGCGCAGGACGGGCAGCGCCACCCACTCCCCGATCATCGGGATGTGGCCGGCGGCGAAGACGGGCCAGGCGGCGGCCTCGAGGCGGGCGAGGTTGGCGGCCATGGCGGTCGGGTCGCCGCCGGTGCCGGAGCGGTAGGGGCCGGCGATCAGGATCATCTGGGGTTCGTCGTTCACGGCTGCTACATTACATGCAGAAACGTGCAACAACGGGAGAGAACAAGAGATGCTGGCTGCGGAACGGCGGGACCACCTGCTCGGACTACTCGCTCGCGAGGGCAAGATCGTCGCCAAGGACGTCGCCGCCGCCCTGGGGATCTCCGAGGACAGCGTGCGGCGCGACCTCCGCGACCTCGCGGCCGAGGGACTGGTCCAGCGGGTCTACGGCGGCGCGCTCCCGGTCTCGCCGGCGGTGGTCGACTACGCGGCGCGGCAGGCCGTCGCCCCGGACAGCAAGCAAAGGGTGGCCGCGGTGGCCGCCGGGCTGGTGCAACCGGGCAGCGCGCTCATCCTCGACGGCGGGACCACCGCCCTCGCCGTGGCCCGAGCGCTCCCGCCGGAGCTCGCGTGCACCGTGATCACGCACAGCCCGACCATCGCCGTCGCCCTGCTCGACCACCCTGCGGCCGAGGTCTACCTGCTCGGCGGCAGGGTCTTCAAGCACTCCGCGGTCGCCTACGGGGCCGCGGCGGTCGAGGCCGCGCAGAACGTCTCCGCCGAGGTCTGCCTGCTCGGCGTCACCGGTGTCCACCCCGAGGCGGGCCTGACCACCGGCGACGCGGAGGAGGCCGCGATGAAGCGGGCGCTCGCCGCGCGCGCCGCGGACACCTACGTCCTGGCCTCGGCGGAGAAGATCGGGACCGCCTCGCGGTACCGGGTGCTGCCCTGGGCGAAGGTCAGCGGCGTGATCAGCGACGCGGCCCGGGACGACGCCGTCGTGGAGCAGCTCGTGGGGCAGGGCGTCGAGGTGCTGTTCGCCGGCTGAGCCGACGTCGGGCCGCCGCGGCGCGCGAGGTTAACAACGGCCGCACGCGGCCCGCAACGAAAACGCCCGACCGTTCCAGCCACGTCGAATCGGCCCCCACCGGGCCGGGCTCGTCCCTAGGTTCCGAAGGGTCGCGGTCGACCGGACCGTGGCCTCGGAGACAAGGGAGTTCACCATGTACCGGACGACAACCATGCGGGTGCTCGCGATCGGCGCGGCGCTGGGCCTGTTCGCGCTCGCACCGCAGACCTCGGCCCTGGCCGGGACCGGCGACGACCACCCCGCGGTCACCACGCAGGCCGCGAAGGCGGCGATCGCACACGAGACCGACGCCTCGGTCTCGTGCAACGACACGGAGGGCGACGACGACTCCAGCAGCTGGGCGGCGACCGCCAAGGAGCCGGCCAACATGCGCAGCGGCCCGTCCACGGCGTGCGCGAAGCTCGGCGTGCTGCAGACCAGGGACAAGGCCGACTACCACTGCTACAAGCCCGGCAAGGGCGGGACCTGGACCTATCTGCGCGACGACCGCACCGGTGCCAAGGGCTGGGTCAAGGACAGCCTGCTGGAGGACCGTGGCAGCGCGATCCGCTGCTGACGCGGGACGACGCCGGCCAAGGCCGACGTCATTTCACCCGGGGGTCCGCCCTCCCTCTTCATGAGGGGGCGGACCCCTCGTCGCGACCCGGAGGGGCCGCGAGCCGGCAGAGGGCGCGGGGGTGGCGGGCATGTTGCGGTTGCACTTCACGGAGCCGGACCTGCGGCGCGTGCGGCTGGCGGACGACGTGGACCCGCTGTGGGAGACCGTGCTCAGCCTGCACCAGCTGCAGACGCGCGAGGGCGCCCTCGCGTTCGACGGCTGGCGCGCGCTGGCCCGCTCGTGGGCGGGCGACCGGAAGCACCGCACGATGCTCGCGATGCTCGGCGCGATCGCCCCGCGCCGGCGCTACTTCCCGGACTTCCTGACCCCGGAGCAGGCGCGGGCCGGCCTCGACGCCGGGCTCGACGCGATCCTGGCGACACCTCGCGACCGGCTGGAGACCGAGCTGCGCGCGACCTACCGGGGCCGCGGCCGACAGGCGCCGCGGTGGATCGTGCAGCTCGCGACCGGTGCCCGGGACATGCGCCAGCTCCTGGTGCAGCTGCTGCGCACGTACCACTCCGACCTCGTCCTGCCGTACGCACCGACGTCGGAGCCGACGGTCGCCGCCGACCGGGCCCGCCGGGCGCAGGCGCTGCTGGCGCACGGGATCGACGGGCTGTGCGGCACGTTCGGGCCGCACGCGCGCTGGGAGCGCAACGTGCTCCAGCTCCCGTACCCCAACGACAAGGACCTGCACCTGGACGGCCGGGGCGTGACGCTCGTGCCGTCCTTCTACTGCTGGCGGACGCCGGTGGCGCTGGCCGACCAGGCGCTCGCGCCGGTCCTCGTGTACCCGGTGGAGCACGAGCCCAGGTCCTGGTGCCCGGCGTCGGACGACGAGCGGGTCGCCGGTCTCGGGGCCCTGCTCGGCTGCACCCGCGCCGAGGTGCTGCGCGCCGTGGCCCGCGGTGCGACGCCCGGCCGGCTGCGGCGCACTCTCGGCATCGCCCCCAGCGTGGTCACGCACCACACCTCGATCCTGCGGCAGGCAGGGCTGATCACGACCGTGCGGGACGGGCGGTGGGTGGTGCACGAGGTGACGCCGCTCGGCCGGGCCGTGCTCGACGGCGCGGGCCTCCCGGGACCTGGCCCGGCCGGCTGACCCCGGTATCACGCAAAGCATTCGCGTGGCCCGGGTGACGGCTGGTATCCCTGAGGAGGAGCCGCGACCCCTACCCGACATCGAGGGAAGACGATGACCGACCAGCGCCTGCCGGACGCCGAGACGATCGAGACCGTGCTCGCGTCCCAAGGGGGTGCGTGGGGCCGCGGGGTCCGGGTGCTCTCGGTGCGCGACCTGTCCCAGGGGCTGAGCCGGGCGGCGGTCCTGCGGGTCTGCGTCGCGGTGCCGCACACGGAGCCGTCGGTGTGGATCGTCAAGGTTCCCGGCTGGGGCCAGCAGTCCCTGCTCCAGTCGCGCGACGAGCAGCTCGACCACCGCGAGGCCAACTTCTTCCGGAGCGGCGTGGCGGGCCTGCTCCCCCGGGGGACGACGACGCCGCCGCACGTCACCGTGGTCGGCCACAACGGCCTCGACTGGATCATCATGCGCGACGTCGACGCCGTGCTGCAGCAGAGCTGGACCCCGGCGAACGCGATCACGGCCGCCGAGCGCACCGCGCTGCTGCACCTGCCGGCGGACGGCGAGCCCGGCCTGCTCGACGCCCCCTGGCTGGAGCGGGCGGGGTACGCCGCGTACGCCCATCACGTGCCGGAGGGGCACGACAACCTGGAGGCGCTGGCCGCCGACCCGCGCCTGCGGACGCTGTTCACCCCCGAGCAGGTCGACGCCCTGCACGCCGGCCTGGACGCCGCGCCGCACCTCGCGGCACGTGCCGCCGAGATCCCGACCACGCTGGTCCACGGCGACCTCACGCCCCGCAACGCGGGCCTGGACGCCGACGGCGCGCTCGTGCTGATCGACTGGGAGCACGTCGGCGTGGGGCCGGTCGGCTACGACCTCGGCACGTTCGTCTCGATGTACCGGGCGTTCGGCGGCCACGGCGAGCTGGACGAGCCCGCCGTCCTGGAGGCCTACGCCGAGACCCTCAGCACCCTGGCCGGCACCAACCTGCGGGCGCACGCGGCCCTCGGCTACGCCGTCGCCCACCTCACCTGGGGACTCCACCTACGCCTGGGCTCTGGCCTGACCGCAGTGCGGCAGGGGCTGAACAGCGACGCCCCGGCCAGGCTCGCCGCGCACGTCGACGACATCCGGTCCGGCTGCCTGCGCGCGCTGTCCTGGGCGCCCGTGACCCAGGCCGTGACCGCGGGCCGCTGAGCCGCCGCCGGGCGGTCCCGGCCGCGCGCGGCGGCGTCGGCTACGCCGTCGCGAACGCGTCCGCGAAGCTGAAGCCCTCGGGGCGGGCCGCCTCGACCCGGTCGCGGTCGCGGAGCATCTGCCAGTAGGTCTCCGCGAGCTCCTCCGGGGTCACCGAGGGCAGCTCGACGCCGTCGGGCAGCTCGAAGCCGGTACCGGCGTCCGCGTCGAGCTGCTGGTGGGCGGCGCTGCCGATGATCATCGCGTTGACCACGAGGGTGCCCACGTAGACGCCCTTGCCGGCCACCTCGCCGTGCAGCGAGTGGAGGTAGTTGCGGGTCGCGGCCATGGCGGGGCCCAGGCCGCTCAGCCCCGGCGCGGGGCTGACCGCCGTGCCGCCGTGGGTGACCAGGATCGCGCCGTCGCCGGCCGCGACCATGTCCGGCAGCACCCGCTGCACCAGGTGCACGGGGGTGCGCAGCAGCAGGTCGGTGTGGTGCTGCAGGCCGGCGACGTCGAGGTCGGCGGCCGGGACGAACCCCTCGGTGGTGATGGGCGCGTACTCCACGACGTCGATGGACCCGAAGCGGGCGCGGATGTCCGCGAGCGCCGCGTCGACCTGGTCGAGGTCGCGCAGGTCTGCGACGAACCGGGCCGCCTCGACACCCTCCTCGGCGAGGGTGGCGGTGAGCCGGTCGAGGGTCGCCGGCGTGCGGCCGACGAGGGCGACGCGGTAGCCCTCCCGCCCGAACCTGCGGGCGAGGGCCAGCCCCAGCCCGGGTCCGGCACCGAAGATCGCGATGGTGTTCATGGGGTTCCTCCCGGAGCCGATTACTTGACGGTCGGGTCAAGTTGCCCGACGGCGGCGACCGTAGCCCAAGTTGACGGGGGGTTCAAGTTAGACCTACTGTCCTTGACCATGAAGACGAGTGACACGGTCGCGGCGGCGACCCCGGTGGCCGAGACCCCGGCGGAGGTGACCCCAGGCGTCGTCGACGGCGCCCCGGTCGCCTCCTCCCCGTTCGAGCTCCTGCCCACGGGCGACGCGTTCGGCGTCTGCTCCGTGGACGGGGTGTGCTCCTGATGGCCGGTGCGTTCGGCCGGGCCGCCGACAAGCTCGTGATCGACGTCTGGAGCGACGTCATGTGCCCGTTCTGCTACATGGGCGACGCGCTCCTGGAGCAGGCCCTGGAGCAGTTCCCGCACTCCGACCGGGTCGAGGTGCGCTACCACAGCTTCCTGCTGATGCCGCAGCTCACCGGCGACGTCCCGATCGACCTCATGGACCTCCTGGTGGCCGAGAAGGGCTTCCCGCGCGAGCAGGCCGCGGCCATGCACGAGCAGATCTCGGAGCGCGGCCGCCAGCTCGGGCTGGACTACCGGTTCGAGCAGGCGAAGGCCGTCGGCACGCGCACCGCGCACCAGCTCAGCCACTTCGCGGCCGGCCACGGCAAGCAGCACGAGATGGTCCAGCGGCTGTTCAAGGCCTACTTCACCGACGGCCTGAACGTCGCGGACCACCAGGTGCTGGGCGACCTGGCCGCCGAGGTCGGCCTGGACCGCGACGCCGCCCTCGCGGCGCTCGCCTCCGAGGAGTTCGCCGGCGCCGTCGAGGCCGACATCCAGCAGGCCCGGCAGTACGGGATCCAGGGCGTGCCGTTCTTCGTGTTCGCCGGCAAGTACGCGGTCTCCGGCGCGCAGCCGGTGGAGTCGTTCCTGCGGACGCTGGAGACCAGCTGGAACGAGACGGTGGGCACCCCCGCCGCCGCCGGAGCCGGGGCCGATCGGTGACCGCTGACCCGCCGCGGCTCCGCGCCGACGCACAGCGCAACGTCGAGGGCATCCGGCTGGCCGCCCTCGACGTGTTCCGCGCGGGCGGGCTGAACAGCCCGCTGGACGAGGTGGCGCGGGCCGCGGGGGTCAGCAAGGGCACGATCTACCACCGCTTCGGGGGCCGGCAGGGCCTGATCGACGCGGTGGTCGAGGAGCTGTTCGCCGAGCGCATCGCAGGGATCATCACCGAGGTAGGCGCCATCGAGGACCCCGTCGAGCGGTTCGAGGGCTACCTGCGCCGCATCTGGCTGGTCGCGTTCGACGAGCCCGCCGCCAACGACGTGCTGCTGCGCACCCAGCCCGGCTCCGGGGCGCTGACGGCGCTGTGCGAGCGCGCCAGCGAGGTCGCCGGCGGGTTCCTCGCCGACGCCCAGGCGACCGGCGCGATCCGGGCCGACCTGAGCGCGGCCGACGTGTACGTGCTGATCTGGGAGCGCGGCATCATCGCGCGCGCCAGCGAGCCGCAGCACCGCGAGGGCTTCATCCGCAGCTTCGAGCACACCCTGCGGGGGCTGCGCAGCACCCCGTAGCCCTCGCCGGGTTCGGCGGTCCGTCCTTGATGTCGGCACTTTGCATCGAGGTCGGCACAGGCCTGTGCCGACCTCGATGCAGACTGCCGACGTCACGAGGAGCCTGCCGACGTCGGCGGCTAGCGTGGGGCCCATGCAGCCTGCAGTGGAGCGGACAGCCCGGCCGGTCGTCGTCTTCGACGTGCTCGGCACCCTCGTGGACCAGGCCGGGAGCCTGCGCCGGCAGGTCGCCGAAGCCACAGGGTCCGACGCCGCGGCCGACGTCGTCGGGCGCTGGCTCGACCACGTCGCCGCGCAGGAGCGGGCGATCATCGCGGGCCGGCGACCCTTCGCGCCCAGCCATCAGCTCGATCGCGAGGCGCTGGACGCCCTGGCCCGTCAGGGCCTGCTCCAGCCCGACGCCGTCGTAGTGCTGGCCGACGCCGCGGAACGGCTGGAGCCCTGGCCGGACACGGTGGCGGGCATCGACCGGCTCGCCGCCGACTTCGCGGTGCTCGGCCTCTCGAACGCGAGCCGCCGCGCCCTGGCCGGGCTCGGCGCGAACGCCGGGCTGCGGTGGCACCGGGTGCTGTCCGCCGAGGACGCCGGCACGTACAAGCCGGCCCCGGGGATCTACGAGCTGGCGCTGCGGAGCGTGCCCGCGACGTCGGGCCCGCCGTTCCTGGTCGCCGCGCACGCCTGGGACCTGCGCGGTGCCGCGGCCGCGGGCCTGCGCACGGCCTACGTGCCCCGGCCCGACGGCGACGCACCGGGCCCGGACGACACGTTCGACCTGTACGCGACGGACCTGAAAGACCTGCACGCCCAGCTCCTGGCCTTGCCCGGGGACGCCCCGGGCTGAGCCGCCGTGGCTGCTCTCCGAGCGCAGCCCCGCGAGGTCGGCAGTTGGCTTCGAGGTCGGCACAGGCCTGTGC
>NZ_JBHVEG010000209.1:0-9668 GCF_042802395.1 Promicromonospora sp. NPDC057488 | reverse complement strand
GGCTTTGAGCGGGCTCAAAGCGAAGAAACTTAGGCCTCGAAAGAGAGTGGCCGTGGCCGAGCGTGGCCGAGCGTGGCCGAGCGTGGCCGAGCGTGGCCGAGCGTGGCCGAGCGTGGAGGGCTCGTCAGCAGGGTCAGCTACGCAAGCCCCGCCGCGCCGCTCAGCGCGCCGCCAGCACGCCCCGCCACAATCGCCCGAGCGGCACCGACCGGGCGATCGCCGTCTGCCCCGCGATGTTCGCGTGCACCCCGTCGCCGGTGTCGTACGGCGGGTAGATGGAGTTCGGGTCGGCCGGGTCGCGCAGCACGGCGTCGAAGTCGAAGACGCCGTCGCACGTCCCCGAGCAGTTGCCACCCGCCCGGACGAACTCGTTCACCACCGCGCGGCGCGCGTTCTGCTCGGCCGTGTAGCCGGGGCGTGGCGTGATCGGCGTGACGTAGACCTTGATCCCGGCCGCGCGCAGCCGGGCGAACGTGTCCCGGTAGGCCGCCAGGATGGTCTCCGCGTCGCAGTTGTTCGCGAGGTCGTTGGTGCCGTAGTAGTAGATGACCGCCCGTACGTCGTGCAGCGCGAGCACGTCGCGGTCCAGGCGGGAGACGCCGTCCAGCCCGCCACCCCCGCACGCGGGCGCCGCCGTGGTCCCGGCGATGCCCTCGTTGACGACGGCGAACTGCCGATCGGCGGGCAGCTCGTCCACGACGCGCTGCGCGAGCGTGTCGGTCCAGCGCTGGAAGACGGCCGGTGGCGGGCAGCCCGCGCCGCAGTTGTCCGCGCCCACGCCGTCGACCACCGAGCTGCCGTAGGCGACCACCGTGCCGGCCGCGTCGGGACCCAGCACGTCCACCGCGCTGACCAGGTAGGTCCAGCCGTGCGTGTCGGGGAAGGCGCCGCCCGAGGTGTCGGCGGTCGTGTTCCCGCCGCCGACGGCGGAGAAGTAGTTGGTGCGGCCGGCCAGGTCGTGCAGCATCATGCGGGTCGGGTTCGCCAGGTAGAAGCTCACGGCCAGGTCGTCCATGGCGCTGGTGGCGAGCTGCACGGGGTCGCTCCAGACCTCGCCACCGGCGGGCACCGACACGGCGGCCGAGCCGCCGAAGGTGACGTCGCGCAGGCTCTCGGGCCGGACGGCCGCACCGCCGGCGCTCAGGCCGGCCGTGGTGGCGTTCACGACCAGGGGCGTGGTGCCGAACTGGTTCTGCAGCCGCACGCGCAGCGCCGAGCCACCCTGAGTCAGCCGGGTCACGACCCGCACCGAGCGGTTCTGGAACGTCTCCGGGCTCAGCCCGGAGCTGCGCTGCTGCGACTGCGTCCACGACGTCGACCACGTGTCGGCGTCGGGCACGGCGTCGGACACGGCCCCGGAGGCGGTGACGGCACCTCCCGCGGCTACTCCAACCGCTGTGACGAGCGTGATCACGGTACGTGCAAGGTCTCGGAACTCCATCGGTCCACCTGCTTCGCTGCTCGAGTCGTCGTTGATCGAGTTCGCGGCACGGCACCCTGTGCGCCACCCCGGACGGAACATCCGCCGGACGGAACGTATGACCCGGGCACCCGACTGTCAACGCTGTCACCGCCGTCGAAGGCGCTTTTTGCTCGCGCCTGCGGGCAACTGGTCCCTACGGTGGGCGGGCGAAAGTTCCTTCGAGCAAGGAGACCACCATGCGCCGTCGTCGTCGTTCCGCACTTGCCGTAGCGAGCCTGGGGGTGGTCGCACTGCTCGCGTCCGCGAGCCAGGCCACCGCGAGCCAGGGCTCCGACGAACAGGGGTCGTCACTCGCGGCAGCCGCCACGCCGCTCACGGCGAGCAACTTCCGCTACACGCTGTCCGAGACGTCGTCGTCCCTGATCGGCGCCCTCGACGCCGCCCTCCCGAATGTCTCCATGAGCACCGTGGCGGACGACGGCAACCGCACCCCGAGCTGCCCCAGCGCTCCCTCGGTCACGCACCGCACCGCGTACTACTGCTGGAACGAAGGCGACCGGGACACGAGCGCCTGGTACCCGCAGGGCATCACCACCAGCTCGGACGCGTTCGCCGCGGGCACCTACGAGGGCAAGCGCATCAACCTGGTGAGCTGGTACGACCACGCCGACGACAACATCGACAAGGGCGTCCGCATCAGCGTGTCGAACCTGTCGGCGAGCGCGTCGGCCCCGCCGTACCGGCACCTGCTGCTGGTGGAGCCGAGCGGCACCGCCGCCGCGCCGTCGTTCAAGCCCATCGACATCCACGCGGGCGGCATCATGTGGTACGGCAACCTGCTGTACGTGGCGGACACGGGCGGCGGCTTCCGGGTGTTCGACCTGGACCACCTGTGGCAGGTCTCGACGGGTAGCGCGTCGAAGATCGGGCGGCAGTCCGACGGCTCGTACCACGCGTTCGACTACAAGTACGTGCTGCCGCAGACCGCCAAGTTCACGGACTCGACGGCGGGCGGCTACGCGCAGCTGCAGCACTCGTCGGTCTCGCTGGACCGCAGCAGCTCGCCGGACTCGGTGGTCGTCAGCGAGTACCGCAGCAAGGACGAGCTCGCCGACGGCGCCCAGGTGCGGACCATCCGCGTGCCGATCGACTACACGAACCGGTACCTCAAGCCGGCCTCGGACGGCGTCATCAAGGCCACCGAGGCGTACCGCACGGACCTGGAGAGCGTGCAGGGCTCGACCGCGATCAACGGTGAGTTCTTCTTCTCGCAGAGCGACGGCGACGACTTCTCGAACCCCACCTCGGACGGTGACCTGCACACGTTCGTCGCGCCGTCGGGCTCGATCGTGCGGCACGGTGACGCGCTGACGGTCGGCGCGGAGGACCTGTCCTACGACCCGACGCGGGACTACCTGTGGTCGCTCGGCGAGTACCCGGGCCACCGGTGGGTGTACGCGGCGGACGCGTCCTCGTTCTGAGCCCCGCCTGACGTGTCAGGCGTACAGGTCACCAGAGGGGCCTGTACGTCTGACACGTCGACCCATGGTGTCCGGGTCGCGCCGAACCTAGTCTTTGACGGTGACGCGCCGAATCGAGGATTACGGGTTGGTCGGGGACCTCCAGACCGCGGCTCTGGTCAGCCGCGACGGTTCGATCGACTGGATGTGCCTGCCGAGGTTCGACTCCCCGGCGTGCTTCGCGGCCCTGCTCGGCGACGAGCGGCACGGGTCGTGGCAGCTCGGCCCGACGTCGGGCGGCGCGTGCACGAGCCGGCGCTACCGCGGCGACACGCTGATCCTGGAGACGGAGTGGGACCTGCCCGAGGGGCGGGTGCGGGTGCTCGACCTGATGCCGCCGCGCGGCGAGGAGGCCGACCTGGTCCGGATCGTCGAGGGCATCAGCGGGCACGTGCCGATGACGACCGAGCTCCGGCTCCGGTTCGACTACGGCAACATCGTGCCCTGGATCACCTGGGACCGGGACGCGCTGCGCGCCGTCGCCGGTCCGGACTCGGTGCGGATCGACTCGCCGGTGCCGCTGGAGCACGCGGGCGCGAACGAGGGTTCGGTGCTGCGCGCGGAGTTCACCGTCGGACCGGGGGACCGGGTGCCGTTCGTCCTGAACTACCACGCGTCGCACCTGGCCACGAAGGATCCCGTGGACCCGTACGAGGCGCTGGCCGACACCGAGGACTTCTGGCGGTCCTGGGTCGGCGGGTGCACCTACACCGGCCCCTGGCCCGACGCCGTCCACCGGTCGCTGATCACGCTGAAGGCGCTGACCTACGCGCCGACGGGCGCCATCGCGGCGGCGGCCACGACGTCGCTGCCCGAGGAGATCGGGGGCGAACGCAACTGGGACTACCGGTACTGCTGGCTGCGCGACGCCGGACTCACCCTGCAGGCCCTGATCGGCACGGGCTTCATCGACGAGGCGCGGGACTGGCGGGCGTGGCTGCTGCGCGCCGTCGCCGGCGACCCCGCGGACCTGCAGATCATGTACGGGCTCGACGGACGCCGTCGGCTGCCGGAGTACACGATCGACTGGCTGCCCGGCTTCGAGGGCTCCGCGCCGGTCCGGATCGGCAACGGGGCGGCGAACCAGCTCCAGATCGACGTGTGGGGCGAGACGCTGGACGCCCTGCACCAGGCCCGCGAGGCGGGGCTGGAGCAGGACCAGGACGTGTGGCGGCTGCAGCGGGCCCTGCTGGAACACCTCGAGGAGCACTGGGCCGACCTCGACAACGGGCTCTGGGAGGTGCGCGGCCCGCGCCGCGCGTTCGTGCACTCGCGCGTCATGGCCTGGGCGGGCTTCGATCGCGCCGTCCGCGCCGTCGAGAAGTACGACCTGCCGGACGAACCCGTCGAACGCTGGCGCGCCGTCCGCGACCGCATCCACGAGGACGTCCTTACCAACGGGTTCGACGCCGAGCGCAACACGTTCACCCAGTTCTACGGCTCCGACGGGCTCGACGCCGCGCTGCTGCTCATCGGGCAGGTCGGGTTCCTGCCCTGGGACGACCCCCGCGTGGTCGGCACGGTCGACGCCGTGCAGCGCGAGCTCGGCCAGGACGGGCTCCTGCGGCGGTACCACAACGAGTCCGACGACCAGGTGGACGGCCTGCCGGGATCCGAGGCGACGTTCCTGGTGTGCAACTTCTGGCTCGTCGACGCGCTGCACGGCGTCGGCCGCGTCGAGGAGGCCGTCGCCCTGTTCGAACGGCTGCTCACGCTGCGCAACGACCTGGGGCTGCTCAGCGAGGAGTACGACGTGCGCACGGGCCGCCACCTCGGCAACACGCCCCAGGCGTTCAGCCACCTGGGCCTCGTCAACAGCGCGCTGCGGCTCGGCCAGGGCCTCGCCGAGCGCGTGGCCGGTCCGGAGGTCGACGGCGAGCGCGCCGCCGCCCCCGGAACCAAGGCCGTCCCGGCCGAATCTCAGCCGCGGGAGTCGCGCCAGGCGATCCAGCGCTCCGCGGTCGACAGGTCGTAGTCCGGCCCCGTCACCCCCACGGTGAACAGCGTGGCCCCGGCCGCCACCAGGGCCTCGCCCGTCTCCTCGGGCGAACCCTGCGCCTGCACCGAACGCTCCACCAGCTTCGCGGTGTCCCGGCCGACGGCGGCGCCGTGCTCGTCCAGGATCGCCGACTTGCTGGTCAGGGTCGGCACGTCGCCGAACGCGTGCCAGATGTCGGCGTGCTCGGCCACGATCCGCAGCGTCTTGCGCACCCCGCCACCGCCGATCAGGACCGGGATCTCGCGGGTGGGCGCCGGGTTGCCGGCCGCCAGCCGGGCCTTGATGCGCGGCAGGGCGTCGGCCAGGCTCGCGATCCGGGAACCCGCCGTGCCGAACTCGTAGCCGAACTGGTCGTAGTCCTTCTCGAACCAGCCGGCACCGAGGCCCAGGATCAGCCGCCCGCCCGAGATGTGGTCGACCGTGCGCGCCATGTCCGCCAGCAGGTCGGGGTTGCGGTAGCCGATGCCCGAGACCAGCGCGCCGATCTCCACGCGCTCGGTCTGCTCGGCCCACGCACCGAGCATGGTCCAGCACTCGAAGTGCTTGCCGTCGGGGTCGCCGCTGAGCGGGAAGAAGTGGTCCCAATTAAAGATGATGTCGACGCCGGCGTCCTCGGCGCGGAGCACCGCGTCACGAAGCTGCGAGTACTCGGCGTGCTGGGGCTGGAGCTGGACTCCGATGCGGATGGAGCGGTCTGTCATGGCGGCAGCCTACGACCAGCACGACCCAGGTCCGGTAGCCTCGGCGGCACGTGACACGGGGTGCCCTGCCAGGGCTGAGACCACACCCGTCGAACCTGATCCAGATCATGCTGGCGAAGGGATGTCCATCGTGACCTCTGTCGTACCCGTCTCCACGGCGACACCTGTGGAGACTCGCACCGCGCCCGACGACGGCGCCGTCCGCCCCTTCACCGAGGAGGCCTGGGACCGCATCGCGGGCTGGCGCGACGCCGTCGACCGCATGCCGTTCCTCCAGGCGCTCGCGGACGGCTCGCTGCCCACCGAGGCGTTCGCGTTCTACCTCGCCCAGGACGCCGCCTACCTGCGCGAGTACTCGCGTGTCCTGGCGCGGGCCGCCCAGCTCGCGCCCGACCCGGCCGCGCAGGGTTTCCTCGCCCGGTCGTCGGTGTCGGCGCTGGAGGTCGAGACGGCGCTGCACCGCGACTGGCTGGGCGCCCACGCCGGGCTCGCCGCGGGTGACGTCGCCGCCGTCGAGGCCTCGCCCGTGACCGCGGCCTACACCGGTCACCTGCACGCCGTGGCGTCGGGCAGCTACGCGGAGACCATCGCGGCGCTGCTGCCCTGCTACTGGCTATACGCCCACGTGGGCAGTGTGCTCGCGGACCTGGCCGGACGCCGCCCCGGCGGGCTGGCCGGCCACCCCTACGCGGCGTGGATCGGCACCTACGGTGACGAGGGCTTCCAGGCCGCGACCCGGCAGGCTCGCGCCCTGGCCGACGACGCCGCCCGCTGGGTCTCCCCGGACCAGCGGGAACGCATGCTGGGCGCCTTCGAGATCTCGTCGGTGCACGAGTACCTCTTCTTCGAGCAGGGCCTGACCCGGCCCGCCTGGCCGACGCCGCCCCTGTAGGCCGAGACTAGGGGGTGACGCCGCCGACGGCGCCGACCCGAGGACAGGAGCACCGATGCCGAATTACAGCACCTCCGCCGAGATCGACGCGACGCCCGAGGAGGTCTGGGCGGTCCTGTCCGACGTCGAGCACATGCCCGACTGGACGCCGTCCATGCGGTCGGTCGAGATCATCGACGGGCCCAACCCGCCCGACGTCGGCACCCAGGTGCGGATCGAGCAGCCCGAGCTGCCGCTCGCGGTCTGGCTGATGGACGAGTGGGACCCGCCGCGGCACTTCGCGTGGATCACGGAGGCGCCGGGCGTGACCACGCAGGCGGAGCACCTGATCGAGCCGCTGCCCGGCGGCCGGTCCAAGGTGACGCTCGCGATCACGCAGACCGGCTCGCTGGCCTGGCTGGTCGGCGGCATGGTGCGCAAGCGCACCCGGGAGTACGTCGACGCCGAGCTGGCCGGGCTCGAGGCCCGGGTCACCCAGCAGGGCTGACGCCGGGCCCGGCGCCGGCGCCCGGCGTCGTCCCGAATCAGGCTCGCGTGGCCACCACGAACACCCGGCGGAACGCCAGGGGCGTGCCGTGCGCGTGCTCGGGGTACGCCGCGCGCAGGGCCGCGCCGAAGTCCTCCTCGAACCGGGCACGCAGGGCCGGGTCCTTCGCCTCCAGCGCCTGGAGCGTGGGCTGGGCTCCGGTCGCCGAGATCCAGCGCAGCACCGGGTCCGGGCCGTGCAGCACGTGCGTGTACGTGGTCTCCCACGCGTCCACCGACCAGCCCGGCCGGGCCAGGATCTCCAGGTACTCGCCCGGGTCGGCGGTGGCCCGCCGCTCCACCGGTCCGACGACGTCGGCGTACGGCGCGCGTGCCGCGACCTCGCGCAGCAGCACGTGGCTGGGCGCGTCGTGGTTGCCCGGCACCTGGAAGGCGAACGTCTGGGTGGCCCGGTCGGCGAGGGTCGTCAGGAGCTCGCGGTGGCCCGGGACCCACTGGAGCGCCGCGTTGCTGATCACCAGGTCGGCCGTGTGCTCGTCGGTGCTGAGGTCGGCCAGCACGTATTCGGTGCCCGGGTCCGCCTCGCGGGCGCGCTCGATCATGGCGGGGGAGACGTCCACGCCGGTGACGTGCGCCTCGGGCCAGCGGGCGCGGAGCACCAGGGTGAGGTGACCCGGGCCGCAGCCCAGGTCGACGATCGTGGCCGGCGACCCGGGCACGCGGGCGACCAGCTCCGTGAACGGCCGGGACCGCTCGTCCGTGTACTGCAGGTATGCGCCGGGGTTCCAGTCGGCCATCACAACTCCTCGCCGTCGAGTATCTTGATGTCAAGATACATCACGCGCGGAGCAGCCCAGCGATTGTGCCCGGCGTGCACGGCATGTGCGGCAGCCCAGCGATCGTGCCCGGAACGGTGGCAGGTCCGGGCGCAATCGCTGGGCTGCGGCGCTCGCCGGCGGTGGCCGGTGTTCCGCGGCGTCGGCTACGCGACCTCGATGTAGTCGAGCTCCGTGAACGCCGTCCCCTTGCCCAGGCGGATGGTGTTCCAGCCGGCCTGCAGCGTGATGTCCTTGCTGGCCTGCTGCCAGTTGTCCCAGCCGGTGATCGGGTAGCTGACCGACCCGGCGGAGGCCCCGTTGACCGTCACCGTGTGCGACGCCGTCTCGACCGAGCCGTTGGCGTAGCCCACGTGCAGCGTGTAGCTGCCGGACGTCGGCACGTAGATCGCGCCGATGTCGACCGAGCTGTCGGCGTGGTCGATGTACGCGGCGACCTTGCCGTCCGAGGCGCCGGCCGCGTTCTCGCGCACCGAGCAGTTGTTCAGGGTGCCGCGCTCGGCCTCGTAGCGCACCCGGCTGCCGCGCACCACGGGGTTGGAGCCGGCCCAGCCGAGGTCGGCCACGTACATGCCGCGGCCGCCCGCGTCCCGGTGGCCGTGGAAGATCAGCTTGTCGCCACCGCCGTCGCGCAGCACGTCCGCGCCGCCGGGACCGGCCACCGCGCCGTCGAGCGAGTCGGTGGTCATCAGGAACCGGAAGGCCTTGGTGTACGGGCCGGTGATGGAGCTGGCCACGGCGTAGTTGGTGCCGTATGAGTTGGTGCTGTACGGACCGGCCGAGTAGAACAGCACGTACTTGCCGTCCACCTTGGTCACCACGGGCGCCTCGATGATGCCGGCCTCGTCGGCCCGGTCGTTGCGCAGCACCTGGGTGGCGCCGCCCTGGAACGTGATGCCGTCCGCGGCCACGCGCTGCACGTGGATCCAGGTGGTGGCGCCGATGGCGTTGCCGTCGTTCTTCCACAGGATGTACCGGGTGCCGTCGGTGTCCACGAAGCTGGACGCGTCGATGGCGCCGCCGTCGCCCAGCGGGCAGATGAGCGGCTCGCTGCCGACCGGGGCGAACGGCCCGCCGGGGGAGTCGGCCAGCGCGGCGCCGATGCACTGGCGGCCGGACGCGTTGTGCCAGGCCGTGTAGTAGAGCAGGTACTTGCCGTCGGCGCGCTGGGAGACGTCGGGCGCCCAGGTGCGGCCGGTCTTGGCCCAGGCTCCGAGCGTCGGCAGGGCGTCGGTGGACTGGTAGGTCCACGGGCCGTCCGGGTCCGGCGCCGTGGCCCAGGGCAGGTTCTTGCCCTCGTTCGTGGCGTAGGCGTAGTAGGTGCTGCCGAACTTAGCGACGTCGGGGTCGGGGAAGTTGCGGTCGAGCACGAGGCTCGGGCGCACCGTCGGCTGGACGGAGACGTCGCCGGCGGGCGCGTCGTCCGCGGGTGCCGCGGGTGCCGCGACGGCGGAGCTGGTGGTGAGGGTGCCGAGCGCCAGTGCGGCGACGGCGACCCCGGTGGCCAGGGCGCGGGAGAAGCGGGGAAGTACCACGTTGAACCTCCGAGCTGGAACGAACCGGACGGGTGAATTGTCGCCACCGTGCGGATCCCTGTAAAGGCCTGGGCGTCCGCGGGGGCGAAAAAGATCCAACGTTAAACCGATCCGACGCGGAGTGGCCTGCCGTCCGCTGCTGCCCGGCGGCCGCGGTCCGTTGGCTGCCGCTGCCCCTGGTGGACCGGCAGCGACGGCAGTTTGCCCCGCGAACTCGGCAGTTTGCGGCGCAAAGTCGGCACTCTGCTTTGAGGTCGGCACAGGCCTGTGCCGACC
>NZ_JBHVEG010000208.1:0-9749 GCF_042802395.1 Promicromonospora sp. NPDC057488 | reverse complement strand
CCCTCGGGGACGGCGGCCCGTTCTCGTGGCCCGGAGGGCTCAGAGACCCAGGATCGAGCGCAGGTCCGCCTGCACCAGGGCGAGGCGCTTCCGGGCGGCCACACGGGCCGTGGAGAGCTCCTCGGCGGACGCGTCCGGGTCCACGGCCGCGACGACCTCGATGTAGCACTTGATCTTGGGCTCGGTGCCGCTGGGGCGCACGATCACCCGGGTGTCGTCCGCGGTGAGCAGCACCACGCCGTCGGTCGGCGGGAGGCCGTTTAGGCCCTCCGCGAGGTCGCGCACGGAGTTCACGGGCGAGTCGGCCAGGGCCGACGGCGGCGCGTTGCGCAGCCACGTCATGGTCGTCTCGATGCGCGCGAGGTCCTCGAACCGGGCCGAGACCTGACCCGTCACGTGCAGCCCGCAGGCCCGCGCGATGTCGTCGAGCTGGTCCAGGAGGGTGCGGCCCTCGTTCGCGAGCCGGTTGGCCAGCTGCGCGACGGCGACCGCGGCCGACAGCCCGTCCTTGTCCCGCACGTGCGCGGGGTCCACGCAGTAGCCCAGGGCCTCCTCGTACCCGAACACCAGGCCCGGGGTCCGGGCGATCCACTTGAAGCCGGTGAGCGTCGTGGCGTGCTCCAGCCCGAGCTTGCCGGCGATGGCGGCCAGCGCCCTCGACGACACGATCGAGCAGGCCAGAGTGCCGCCCGTGCCAGCGCGCACGGCTCGCTCGGCCGCGTCCCAGCCCAGCAGCATGCCCACCTCGTCGCCGTGCAGCATGCGCCAGCCCTGCGACAGCGCCGTCTCGGCGCCCTGGTAGGTGCCGTACTGCGGGTCGAAGACGGCCACGGCGCAGCGGTCGGCGTCCGGGTCGTTGGCGATGACCAGGTTGGCGCGGGTGTCCTGCGCCAGGGCCAGCGCCATGTCGATCGCGCCCGGCTCCTCGGGGTTGGGGAACGCCACGGTGGGGAAGTCGGGGTCGGGCTCGACCTGCTCCTCCACCGGCACGACGTCGGCGAAGCCGGCCTCCGCCAGCACGCGGGCGATCGCTACGCCGCCCACCCCGTGCAGCGAGGTGGTGACGATCCGCAGCTTGGTGCGCGGCTCGCCGTCGTGCAGCGAGGCCACGGACCGGTAGTAGTCGTCGGCGATCTCCGGGCCCAGGACGGTCCAGCCGGACTCGGCGCGCGGGACGTCCTTGGCGGGTCCCACGCGCGTGATCTCGCCCGCGATCCGGGCGTCGTACGGCGGCACGATCTGCGCGCCCCGACCGGGCCCGCCGACTACGCGCCCACCGAGGTAGACCTTGTAGCCGTTGTCGGACGCCGGGTTGTGGCTCGCGGTGACCATGACGCCGGCGTCGGCGGCCAGGTGGCGCACCGCGAAGGCCAGCACCGGGGTGGGGCCGGCCGCCGGCAGGAGCAGCACCTCGGCCCCGGCCGCGACCAGCACCCCGGCGGTGTCCCGCGCGAAGTCGGCGGACCGGTAGCGGGCGTCGTAGCCGATCACGACGCGTGGCTGGACGCCGGCGGCCTCCGCCTGGAGGAACGCGCCCAGCCCGGCCGCGGCCGCGATCACCACGGCGCGGTTCATCCGGTTGGGCCCGGCCGCCATCGCGCCGCGCAGGCCCGCGGTGCCGAACTGGAGCATGCCCGCGAACCGGTCGGCGAGCTCGGTGACGGCCAGGTGGCCCATGTACTCGTCACTGGTGCGGGCCACGAGGTCGCGGAGGTCCGCGATGTCGTAGTCGTCGACGTCGGCGGCCATCCAGGCCTCGGCGCGCGCGACGAGATCGGGCGCCGAAGGCACCCCGGTAGCGGTCGGCAGGTCGGTGGACACGGGCGTCAGATCTGCTTGATCACTCGCGCGAGCAGGTCGCTGATCCGCGGCCCGGCTTCCTGGCCGGCCGCCAGCACCTCCTCGTGGGAGAGCGGGTGAGGGCTGATCCCGGCGGCCAGGTTGGTGGCCAGGGAGATGCCGAGCACGTCCATGCGGCAGTGCCGCGCGGCGATGGCCTCGAGCGCCGTGGACATGCCGACCAGGTCGGCGCCCATCAGGGAGGCCATCTTCACCTCGGCCGGCGTCTCGTACTGCGGGCCGTGGAACTGCGCGTACACGCCCTCGGGCAGGTCCGGGTCGACCGTCCGGGCGACGTCCCGCAGGCGCGGGGTGTAGACGTCCGTCATGTCGGCGAACTTGGCGCCCTCCAGCGGGGTCTGCCCCGTGAGGTTCAGGTGGTCCTTGATCAGGACGGGCTGGCCGGGACGCCAGCCGATGTGCACGCTGCCGCACCCGTTCGTGAGGATCACGGTCTCGCACCCGGCGGCCGCCGCGGTGCGGACGCCGTGCACCACACGACGCGGGCCGAGGCCCTCGTAGAGGTGGGTGCGGGACCCGAGGACCAGCGCGTGACGGACGGCGCCGTCGGGCCGCTCGACGCGGATCGAGCGCGTGGTGGACCGGTGGCCCTGGACCGCTGGGTGCACGAAGCCGGGGATCTCCGCGGTGGGGATCTCCGCGACGACGTCGCCGATCAGCTCGGCCGCACCGCCCCACCCGGAGCCGAGCACGACAGCGATGTCGTGTCCCGGCACACCGGTCTTGGCCGCGATGTACTCAGCGGCGGCGGCAGCGACGTCGAACGGGTCGGTCGTCGGGTCGTCCAGATCTGGCTCCGTACTCATGGTCCGAGGTTATCGCCACTTTCCCCCGGGCACCCACGGGGGCCGCGGCTCGGGGGATCGTCGTCAGTGGACGGTCTGCGTCTGTGGGTGTGGAGCCTCTAGGCTGGGGCGACACCTACTTGGGGGATGGAGGGACGGTATGTCGTACGCGCACCTGACGGAGCTGCGCCTGACGGCGTTCAAGTCGTTCCACGACCAGGTTCTGCCGATCGACCCGACGACGATCTTGATCGGCCGCAACGGGTCCGGGAAGTCGAACGCGTTGGACGCCCTAGATGTGCTGGCGCGGTTGGCGAACGCGCAGGACATCAAGGATGCGCTCGATCCAGTACGTGGGGGTGCGGCCAGCTGTGCTCCTCACGGTACGGACGCGTTCCGCCTGGGGTGCACCGTTGCATCTCATGCCGGTCACTTCGAGTACGACATCGAGGTCCGCGTCAGGCCCCAGATCGAGATTCTTTACGAGCAGATCTCTCGGCGTAATCCGGACGGCGGCGGCAACGTCGACTTGTTCTGGTCGGACGTCTCGGACGGCGTCGAGACATACGGTCTACCGGATACGCCGCGTGAGCGTCCCGTGGGGTCGCCCCGGCGTACGTCCTTCATCGCATCCATGAAGTTCGCTGGTCCGCCGAGTCGGGCAGGTCTCCTCCACGACATCGAGAACCCCGATGTCTCGGAACTCGTCGCCGCCGGGTGCCTCGTCGAGGCCCTTCGTTCGGTCTTCCATCTCGAACCGATCCCTGCGGGAATGCGCGACTATGTCGCGGAGACGGATCACGAGCTGCGGCGCGACGCAGCCAACGTGTCCGCCGCGCTCGCACGCCTCTCCGTCGAGCACCCGGCTCAGGTCGACCGCCTACGTGGGCTGATCGGCGCGGTTTCGGACCTTGACGTCGCACACCTTGGGTTCACGCGCACTGATCTCGGTGACGTGATGCTCCTGGTTGCTGAGCTGGTCGGGGCTGCGACTGACACCACCCCCGCCAGAGAGCTCAGTGACGGACTTCTACGGCTGGCCGCGGTCGGTACGGCCCTGCTCTCTGAGCGGGACGAACTCGACCTCCCCGCCACGATCGTCACAGAGCCGTCGACCACCCTCGTCATGGAGGAGATCGACAACGGTCTGCACCCAGCCCAGGCCAAGCGAGTCCTCGACCTCGTGCGTGAGGCGACAGCGGAACAGGGCAGCAGGATCATCCTGACCACGCACAACCCAGCGTTGCTCGATGCCGCGACCGGCGAGATGAACCGGTCTGTCATCGTCTGCTACCGGGACAAGGAGAGCGGCCGTTCCGTGCTCAGCCGGGTGACTGACCTGCCGGGCTACGCCCGGGCCATGACAGTCGGCGGGATAGGCGACGCAGTGACACAGGGACGGCTGGCCGGCCCCGAGGAACGGTCGGCGGACGACTCGGTGCTGCGCGGCATCCTCGGCATCGACGCATGACCGCTATCAGGTTCGTCGACACCGGGGTCCTGACCAACCTGGTGCCGGTTCCCGGTCGCTGCCAGGACCGGGAGCGTGTCGTCGAGGAGTACAAGAAGCATCATGCGGCCGGCACGTCGCTCGTGCTGCCCGTGACGGCGGTGATCGAGTGCGGCAACTTCGTCGCTCAGGTCGCGGGCGACCGGCGTCGGACTGCCGAGACGTTCGCGGCGCTGCTGCAGGCGGTGACGAGCGACAAGACGCCCTGGATGTTCAACGAGGCGACCTGGTCGCGGGGCTACTGGCAGATGCTCGTCGAGGGTGCGGCCACCGGCTCCACCCTGACCGACCTCCTGTCACGGAAGATAGGGACTGGCGACATCTCGGTCCTGGTCGAACGGGAGGAGTTCAGAGCCCGCACACAGATCGACGACGTCGGGATCTGGAGTCTCGACACGGCGCTGTCGGCATACTCCTGACCCGGCCCAGGGTGGTCACCACGACGGGCGGACGGAACCGTCCACCCGTTTGATCTGCCCCGGCTCGTCCCTGACGTGACCCGCCAGGACCGAGAAGTAGTGCTGCTTCGACCAGCGTCCGAGGTCGCCGACGACGGCGAGCTGGCGTTTGGCGCGCGAGACCGCGACGTTCACCACGTTCGGTGATCGCGCCGCCCAGACGGACCGGTCGAGGTCCTCCATCGATCCACCGAGTACGAGGATGACGACCTCGGCCTCCTTGCCCTGCGTGGTATGGACGGTGCCGATCCTCTTGTTTTTCTTGTCCTTGATCGGCAGCCATGGGGCGAGAGGCTTCTCCAGCGCCTTCGCGACCGTCCGGTAGGGGCTGACCACGAAGACGCTCTTCGTCAGGTCCCACGATTCCCTGGTGCCGGCGTCGACCTCCTCGCGGCCTCGTTGGTCGATTTGCCGGAGCAGTGCTTTCACCCACTCGCCTTCCAGTGGGTTCCACCGATCGGGCCCTGCCGGCACGTCCACCCAGGTGTTCTGCGTGAGCAGACCGGCTGGCTTCTTCCGGTTGACGCCGTGGACCATCGATCCGCCGTATGCGACGGCGTTGCTGATTGTGAACATCGGGTCGTCGCAGCGCCGGTGCACGCGCAACGGCATCCCGACCCAGACGTCCTCGCCCTCGGGTCCCGACAGGTACGTGCCGAACGGGGTGGTGCGGTCGGCGATCGACTGGACCGAGCCGCGGCCGGGCATCCAGGCGGCGTCGACCGTGAAGTGCTTGCGCAAGAGGGTCTGTACGTCCAGGGGGACGGTCACGACAGGCTCGATCTGCAGCGGATCGCCGACGACGAGAGCCCGCTGAGCCCGCCACAGCGCTCCGACGATGTGCTGGGGGCGTGCCTGGCCTGCTTCGTCGACAATCAGCCAGCCGAGGTCCTCGCGCCCGATCCGGTCGAACATGCGCGGCAGTGAGTCGAATGTCGTCGAGATCAGCGGGACCGCCAGGAAGAATACCTGCCAGGCAGCGAGGACGTGCGTGGCCGGGACGTTACGTGGCACGTTGCCGCCGATCACGTCCATGGCCGCTGCGAGACTCCGGAGGACGTCGCCGCCCGTCTCGACGAGCAGCGACTTGTGCAGGTCGAGCGCGGCGAGGAAGAGCTCCGCCCGAGCCTGGACGAACTCAGGATCTGTCCAAGGCGTCGACTGCTCGCGCCGCTCCATCGCCGGGCGGTCCGAACGGCTCGCATCCCAGTCCGCGCCGGGAACCGCGCCGCCCCAGGCTGCCGACGCCCTGGCGAGACAGGCCGCCCGCCGCTCTGCCGAGCCGAGTTCCTCCGTGGCCTCGGTCAGCGCGCTCCGCGCAGCGACGACGGCGGCGTCGAGACCCGTACTGTCCGCGAGTGCTTCTGCCTGCTCGCCCCGGGCTCGGTCAGCGCTCTGCGCGAGGCGTGCGCGTTCGTCCAGCCATGTCCGGTGCTCCGCCGGGCGGAACAGGCGGCGTAGCCAGCCCGGGCGGCTCGACCGGTGGTGGTCCTGAGCAGCGATGGCGCCGAGCAGCGCCGTGTCCGCACTGCTGCGGTGACTCTCGGCGGTCGCGGCGTGGCGACGTGCGTCGTCCAAGGGCCGCTCGAGGGCGTCGCGCCGGGTGCGTGCCGCGGCGACGGCGCGGTCGAGGGTTTCGCCGGTCGTCACGGGTTCGTCCGGGCGTACGACGTTGTCTGCGACGGCCTGGCGCTCCGAGCGCAACTGTTCCACTCGGCTGGAGGCTGCGTCGAACGCGGCGACGGCGTCCCGCCAGCTCACGCTCTGTCCGTCGCCGCGCACCGCGTTCTTGAGGCGCATGTGCAGCCCGAGCCGGGGGTCGCCCTCGTGCCCCTTGATCCAGTGGGCCTTCACGAACTGATCTCGGTACTCCTTCTTGCCGAGCACCGCGGCGACAGCACCCCAGCTGTCCTCGTCTCCGGTCATGAGCTCGGCCTGTTCAGCGAAGTAGTCTGCGTCGGCAAAGCGCTCGGCATCGATGGCCGACCTGGCGGGCAGGTCCCGCGAGATGTTCTCGACCGCGCCGTTGTTCGACGACGCGACGACCATCTCGTACCCGGTCAGGGCCGGGATCGGGGGGTACACCGCTCGCGTCTTGCCCGTCTTGGTCTCCCATTCCAACGGCTTCTTCGCGAATGCCGCCCTGGCGTTCGGCAGCTTGGCCAGCTGGCGTGCCCGCTCGACGACAACTCCCGCCACGACGTCCTTGAGCAGCGTCGTCTTGCCCGTGCCCGGCGGGCCGTTCACGGTGCGCAGCCCGCGGGCACCGGTGACCGCCAGGTCAAGAAACGTCTGGTTGAGCGCGAACTGCTGGCTCGCCACCAGGTGGTGCTCACCCGGCCAGCAGCCGGCTGGCAGGAAGCGTGGGGCGAGCCGGTCGAGCAGCACGCGCGGTGAGGCGTGCAGGTCGGTGCGGTCGGCCTTGTCCACCTGGTCGTGCGGCGTCAGGTACTCCAGGAGCGCTTGACCTGCGTCACGGTCATCCAGCGCCGACGCGACTCGGCCGAGGTCGTCCGCCTGGAAGCTCCCGAGCATGTCGGTCGCGGGCGGTTCGACACCGGGTCGGACCTGGTAGCTCCGGTGCCAGATCCGGGTCGGCTCGAGCGAGTCGAGCACGTGCAGTCCCGTGGCCGTCCATAGCGTCAGGGCCGCGAGGTCCTCTCGGGTGAACGACCGGATGCCGATGTCGGTGGGTCGGTGAGGTGTGGCGTCCGATGCCTGGTCGCGTGACACGTTCTCGCGGATGGTGTCGTTCGCCTTGTCCGCGAGAGCACCGCCGAACTTCTCGATGGCCAGCTCGGCCAGGCTGCTGATCCACGGTGCCGCCGCGGAGACGAGTGCGGGGATGATCGTACTGACGCCGCCGGAGACGAACGCGAGGGTCCAGCCGGTGATCCCGGCGACCTTGGCGGCGCTGCTGGTCGTGCCCGGCCGGGCCGTGACCAGCCCGTCGCCGATCCCCGCGACCATCTGCTCCAGGGTGTCCTGGATCTCATCGAGACGGCCGGTCCATGCAACGTCTCCCGTCAGGAGGGAAGGAGCGTTGCCGACAGCCCATGCGCAGCCCGAGACCGTCAGGCTCTCCTTCACGTATCGGCCCCGCTCGTCGAAGGTGAGGGAGGCGAGCGCCGAGTAGCCGGTCGGTTTCTTCGTGCGGCCGTCGTCGGCCTCGTCGTCGGCGGTGCCCAGCACCTGTCGGAGCGTGTCGCCGACCTTGGCCAGG
Organism: Promicromonospora sp. NPDC057488; assembly: GCF_042802395.1. Lineage (NCBI taxonomy): Bacteria > Bacillati > Actinomycetota > Actinomycetes > Micrococcales > Promicromonosporaceae > Promicromonospora > Promicromonospora sp. NPDC057488. Next base: position 1,913 of record NZ_JBHVEG010000208.1, on the reverse strand, counting down.
TCGAAGACACCGAGGTACATCGTGTGCCGCCAGACCGCATCGTCTGGGACGTCGTCGGTCGGTTCCCGGGTCGACAGCTGCCATGGTAATGGGCCGTTGCTCGAGAGGGCACGGAGGCCGTCCTTCTCACCAGGACTCTCGAGCTGCTGGGGACTGAAGTGCTCTATGGCCTGCCAGTACCGCACCACGTCCAGCATCCGCCCACCCCGATCCGCCGCCACCGACGGCGTCGACTATCACAGCGCGGGCGTCGGGCGTCAATCACTGACCTGGATATTCGCTGGCACAATGGACCCCGTGACCCCCCTCGATCCCGCAGCTGTCCCGCACCGTGTCGTCGTCGTGGGAGGTGGCCCCGGTGGTTACGAGGCGGCGCTCGTGGCGCGCAGCCTGGGGGCACAGGTCACCGTCGTGGAGCAGCAGGGGCTGGGCGGCGCCGCCGTGCTGACCGACGTCGTCCCCTCCAAGACGCTCATCGCCACCGCCGAGTGGATGACCATCGCCGACCGGGCCCCCGAGCTCGGCATCCGCATGCCCGACGACGTCGTGGACCCGCTGTCCGACGTCGACGTCTCGCTGGCGACCGGGGGCATCCCCGTGGTCTCCGCCTACGCCGCCCCCGGGCTGACCGGCGCGGGTGTGCAGGCGGCGGCGTCCGCGGCCGGGACCGTGGAGAAGCGCAAGCACTTCGTGGACCTGCAGGCCGTGAACAAGCGCGTGCTCGCGCTGGCGCGGGCGCAGAGCTCCGACATCCGCGGCCGCCTGGAGCGCGAGGGCATCCGGATCGTCGCGGGCAAGGGCCGCCTGGACGGCCCGTCACGCGTGGTCGCCGAGCTCGCGGACGGCGCGACCGAGGTGCTCGAGGCCGACTCCGTGCTCCTCGCGCTCGGCGCGACCCCGCGCACCCTGCCCACCGCGGTGCCCGACGGCGAGCGCATCCTCACGTGGACGCAGATGTACAACCTGCGCGAGCTCCCCGAGCGCCTGATCGTGGTCGGCTCGGGCGTCACGGGCGCCGAGTTCGCGGGCGCGTACAACGCGCTGGGCTCCGACGTCGTGCTGGTCTCCAGCCGTGACCGGGTGCTGCCCGGCGAGGACGAGGACGCCGCCGAGCTGCTGGAGGGCGTGTTCCGCTCCCGCGGCATGACGGTGCTGTCCCGCTCGCGCGCGGCGTCGGCGGTCCGTACGGACGACGGCGTCGAGGTCACCCTGGCCGACGGGCGCGTGGTGCACGGCTCGCACGTGCTCGTGGCGGTCGGCGGCGTGCCGGCGACGTCGGGCATCGGGCTCGAGGAGGCGGGCGTGCGGCTCTCCGAGGGCGGGCACGTGGTGGTCGACCGCGTCTCGCGGACCTCGGTGCGCGGCGTCTACGCCTCCGGCGACTGCACCGGCGTGCTGCCGCTCGCCTCGGTGGCCGCTATGCAGGGCCGGATCGCGATGGCGCACGCCCTGGGCGACGCCGTCCAGCCGCTTGCGCTGCGCACCGTCGCGTCCAACATCTTCACCGCGCCCGAGATCGCGACCGTGGGCTACAGCGAGGAGAAGCTGCGCGCGCAGAACTCCCGCTACATCACGACCACGCTGCCGCTCGCGCGCAACCCGCGCGCCAAGATGCTCGGCGTCAAGGACGGCTTCGTGAAGCTCTTCGCGCACCCCGAGGCCGGCGTGGTGCTCGGCGGCGTCGTGGTGGCGCCGCGGGCGTCCGAGCTGATCTTCCCGATCACGCTGGCGGTGCAGCACCGGCTCACCGTGGAGAACGTGGCCTCGGCGTTCACGATCTACCCGTCGCTCTCCGGGTCCATCGCGGAGGGCGCGCGGGTGCTGGACGCCCGCGTCGGCAAGTAGGCCCGTGATCGAGGCCTGAGGGTCTCGGGGTGACTGTACGAATTCGGGGTCGGTTGCTCTGCGTGGAC